>NZ_JBMWDP010000014.1:0-107547 GCF_049545505.1 Stenotrophomonas sp. NPDC077421
GGGGGGGGGGGGGGGGTTAGTGGGGGGGGGGGGGGCCGGCGCCGGGGGGGGGGGGGCCGGGGGGGGGGGGGGGCGGGCCCCCCCCCCCCCCCGGGGGGGGGGGGGGGGGGGGTGGGGGGGGGGGGGGGGGGGGGGCCCCCCCCCCGCCCCCCCCGGCCCATCGACAGGGAAGGAGACGAGGTATGCGGATGCCACAGTGGACGCGGGTGTGTGGTGGCCTGGCAGTGGCGCTGCTCTGCGCGCCGACAGCGCAGGCCGGGCAGGCGTGCGACGACCCGGTGGTGGTGGCGCGCCGGTTCCAGCAGGCCAGCATGGACGGCCTGCTGGCGACGCCGGCGGAGGTGCTGACGCCCGCGCTGGGCAGGTTGTTCGCCGAGGAGCGCGACTGCCAGGAGCGCGAGCAGGGCATCTGCCATCTGGACAGCGATCCGTGGCTGGACGGCCAGGATGGCGAGATCGACGCGCCGTTCGCGTTCGCGCGCGTGGCGGGCAGCGCCGCCGACGTCGCCACGGTGGAGGTGCGTTATGCGGTATGGGGTGAGCCGTACCGCGTCCTGCTGTCGCTACGCCAGCGCGGCGATGGGTGCTGGGGCGTGGACGACATGACCACCCAGCGCGGCAGCCGCCTGCGCGATCAACTGACCGAACCGCTGTAGGCGACTAGCGCGCGTGGCCGAACACCAGTTCGATCACGAACTGGCTGCCGAAGAACGCCAGCAGCAGCAGGCCCATCGCGGTCAGGGTCCAGTGCACGGCCTTGGCGCCGCGCCAGCCATAGCGGCGGCGGCCGATCAGCAGCGTGCCGAACACGATCCACGACAGGATGCTGAGCACGGTCTTGTGCACCAGCTTCTGCGCCAGCAGATCGTCGACGAACAGCACGCCGGTGACCAGGGTCAGGGTGAGCAGGGCGAATCCGACGGTGATCACCCGGAACAGCAGCGCTTCCAGGTCGGCCAGCGGCGGCAGCGCACGCAGCCAGGGCCGGAAGTCGCGCCGGCGCAGGGCGCGTTCCTGCAGCCACAGCATGATCGCCAGCAGCGCGGCCACGCTCAGCGTGGCGTAGGCCAGCAGCGCCATCCAGGCATGGGTGGCGAGCTGCCAGCCCAGCGGGCGGCTCGGCTCATGGCCGTAGCCGTGGTAGATGCACAGCACCGCCGCGGCCATCGGGAACACCAGCACGCCCAGTGCGGCCATCCGGCCCCGGGCGGCCACCAGCGAGGTCAGCCAGGCCATGCCCAGCCCGACCAGCGACAGCGCCGCGAAGAAGTGCATGTCCGGTCCGCCGCTGGTGCGCATGGCCACCAGAACGTGGTAACTGCCATGCAGCAGCATCGCCGGCAGGGCCGGCCACAACCAGGCCGGCGAGCGCGGGCCGTCATCGCGGCTCACCGCGCGCACCAGCAGGCCGGTCGCGGTCAGGTAGAGCAGGGTGGCGATGAGAACGATTGTCATCGTGTCAGTTTCGCATACCCCCGGGATGCTGGCGATGCCTGCGGCGACAGGCCGCAGCGGCGATCCGGCGGCCGCAGCGGACCCGCTATACTGTCGGTCTCTTTGTCTTTCGTTCTGAACAGGTTGCCTCCATGTTCGAGTCCCTGACCCAGCGCCTCTCCGGCACCATCGAGCGGCTGCGCGGCCGCGGTCGCCTCACCGAGGAAAACATCCGCGAGGCCACCCGCGAAGTCCGCATCGCCCTGCTCGAGGCCGACGTCGCGCTGCCGGTCGTACAGGCCCTGATCGAGCGCATCAAGGTGCGCGCGGTCGGCCAGGAAGTGCTCAAGTCGCTGACCCCGGGCCAGGCCCTGATCAAGGTGGTGCGCGACGAGCTCACCACGGTGATGGGTTCGGCCGCCTCCGACCTCAACCTCAACGTGCCGGCCCCGGCGATCATCCTGATGGCCGGCCTGCAGGGCGCGGGCAAGACCACCACGGTGGGCAAGCTTGCCAAGCATCTGAAGGAAAAGCGCAAGAAGAAGGTGATGGTGGTGTCGGCCGACGTCTACCGTCCGGCCGCGATCGAGCAGCTCAAGACCCTGGCCGACCAGGTCGGCGTGCTGTTCTTCCCGTCCACCGCCGACCAGAAGCCGGAGGCCATCGTCCGTGCCGCCATCGACGATGCGCGCAAGTCCTTCGTGGACGTGCTGCTGGTCGATACCGCCGGCCGCCTGGCCATCGACGACGCGATGATGGCCGAGATCAAGGCCCTGCACGCAGCGGTCAACCCGGCTGAAACGCTGTTCGTGGTCGATGCCATGACCGGCCAAGACGCGGCCAACACCGCCAAGGCCTTCGGCGAAGCGCTGCCGCTGACCGGCGTGGTGCTGACCAAAACCGATGGCGATGCCCGCGGCGGTGCCGCGCTGAGCGTGCGCTACATCACCGGCAAGCCGATCAAGTTCGTCGGCGTCAGCGAAAAGCCCGACGGCCTGGACGTGTTCCACCCCGATCGTCTGGCCAGCCGCATCCTGGACATGGGCGATGTGCTGTCGCTGGTGGAACAGGTCGAGCAGCAGGTCGACAAGGACAAGGCGGCCAAGCTGGCCGAGAAGGTCGCCAAGGGCAAGAAGTTCGACCTCAACGACATGCGCGACCAGCTCGAGCAGATGCAGAACATGGGCGGCATCGGCGGGCTGATGGACAAGCTGCCGGGCCTGGGCCAGATCCCCGAGCACCTCAAGCAGCAGGTCAGCCAGGGCAAGGAAGTGCCGCGCATGATCGCCATCATCAACTCGATGACCAAGAAGGAACGGCGCAATCCGGGCCTGCTCAACGGCTCGCGCCGCGCCCGCATCGCCCGCGGTTCCGGCCTGACCCCGGCCGACGTCAACAAGCTCATGAAGCAGTTCCAGCAGATGGAAAAGATGATGAGCAAGATGGCCGGCGGCGGCATGAAGGGCATGATGCGCAGCATGAAGGGGATGATGGGCGCGATGGGCGGCCGCGGCGGCCTGCCGTTCCGCTGAGTGCCCTGTGCGCGGCCGGCCTTCGGGCCCCGCGCCGCCTCTGTTTCTACGAAATGGCCGCACGCGTCACCCGCGTGCGCTTTTGCCTCTTGCCAGCGTCTGGGCCGGGGTGCTTGACTAGCCCGCTGTTGGATCACTCAAAGGAATGCCCGTGAACAAGTCGATCGTGGTGGTGGCGCTGGTCCTGGCGCTGACCGCCTGCAAGGACGACACGTCGATGTCGCAGAAGGCAGGCAGTGCGATCAGCGGCACCGCCGCCGATTTCGTCGCCGGCCTGGGGGAGGGCGTGGACAAGCGCATGAGCGTGACGCTGCAGACCGACCCGGGTCTGGCCGCACGCGGCCTGACCGTGACCCAGGGCAAGAGCCGTGGCATGGGCTCCAAGGACGCAGCGGTGTACGTGGTGGCCGACAAGCCGTTCAAGGGCAGGCTGGTGGCGCGCGCGCTGGATGCCGATGGCACCGAGATCGGCCGGGCCGTGGTCGACGAAGAATTCGCCGCCGACGACGCGCGCTATGTCACCTTCACGTTCAACGAAGAAATGGACAGTCAGCTGGTCCGCACCTACGCGGTGTCGGCGCGCTGACTCCTGCCGGCGTGCATGCCGGGCAGGGCGGTGCGGCGTATGCTGACCGGGTCTGACCCTACAGGTGCGCCGCGCGTGAGTCTTTCGCCGATCCTCGAACGCGCCGACAGTTTCTGTCGGCGTTTTGCCTTGCAGGCGCCGATCCTGCTCGCCCCGATGGCCGGCGCCTGCCCGGTGCCGTTGTCGGCGGCGCTGGCCACGGCCGGCAGCATGGGCGCGATGGGCGCGGTGCTGTCCCAGCCGCAGGACATCGTGGCGTGGATGGACGACTTCCGCGCTCGGTCCAGCGGGCCTGCGCAGGTCAACGTCTGGATTCCCGATCCGCTGCCGGCGCGCGATGCGGACGGCGAGGCGGCGACCCGGGCGTTTCTGTCGCAATGGGGCCCGGAGGTGCCGGCCAGTGCCGGTGACGCCAGCCCGGCCGATATCGATGCCCAGTTCGACGCGCTGATCCAGGCGCGGCCGGCGGTTGCCTCCACCATCATGGGGGTGTTCTCCGCCGCCCAGGTGCAGCGGCTGAAGGACGTGGGCATTGCCTGGTTCGCCTGTGCGACGACGCTGGCCGAGGCGCTGGCGGCGCAGGCCGCCGGTGCCGATGCGGTGGTCGCGCAGGGATGTGAAGCCGGTGGCCATCGCGGTGCGTTCGATCCCGCTGCGGCCGAACGCCAGCAGGTGGGACTGTTCGCGCTGCTGCCGCGGCTGGTTGACCACCTGCAGGTGCCGGTGATCGCGGCCGGCGGCATCGCCGATGGCCGGGGCGTTGCCGCCGCGCTGATGCTGGGCGCCAGCGCGGTCCAGGTAGGCACCGCCTTCCTGCGCACGCCCGAATGCGCGCTCGACCCGGCCTGGTCGCAGGCGCTGGCCGCCGCCGAACCGGAAGACACCTGGCCGACGCGCGCCTTCAGCGGCCGCCTCGGCCGGGGTCTGGCCACTGCCTATGTTCGCGCGGCGGCGGCCCCCGGCGCGCCCCCGCCGCGGCCATATCCGGTGCAGCGCGGCCTCACCGCGCCGATGCGCGCGCAGGCCAGCCGGGAGCACCGCCTCGACGCGATGCAGGCCTGGGCCGGGCAGTCGGCGTGGATGGCGCCGGCCCGCCCCGCAGCCGAGGTGCTCACGCAGATGTGGGCGCAGGCCCGGGCGCTGCTGGCATGAAGCTGTACTGCAACGGCCTGTCTGCCAGTGCCGACGACCTGGCCGGCGCACTGACCAATTACGGCCATTTCACCTCGCTGCAGGTACGCGACGGGGCCGTACAGGGGCTGGACCTGCACCTGCAGCGGCTGCAGCAGGGGACGCAGGAACTGTTCGCCAGCACGCTCGATACCGCCCAGGTCCAGGCCTGGATGTGGCACGCGCTGCACGCTGCGGGCGTGCGCGATGCATCGCTGCGGGTGACGGTGTATTCGCACTGCTTCGATTTCCGCCAGCCGCTGCAGGCGGTACCGGTGGACGTGCTGATCGCGGTTGCCGCGCCGGTGACGCTGCCGGCGGCCTCGCGCTGTCTGCGCACGGTGCGCTACCAGCGCGACCTGCCGCACCTCAAGCACGTGGGCACGTTTCCACTGTTCGAGCATCGCCGTGCGGCCCTGCAGGCCGGAGCCGACGATGCACTGTTCGTCGGCGACGGGGGTGTCATCAGCGAGGGCACCACCTGGAACATCGGCCTGTCCGCCGGCGACACCCTGGTGTGGCCGCAGGCGCCGGCGTTGCGCGGCACCCATGAGCGCCTGCTGCAGGCGGGATGGAACGGGGACCAGCAGCGCCGGCCGGTCGAGCTGGCGGCGCTGCCCGGGTTCAGCGGCGCGTTCGCCTGCAACTCGGTCGGGGTCTGGCCGATTTCACGGATCGATGGGCGGGTGCTGCCGGACTCCGAGGCGCTGTGCGCGCGGGCGCGGGCCGTCCTGGCGGCGGTGCCGTGGCAGCCGTTGGGCGGGTAACCGCCGGGTAAAGGGGCTGTTCAGCTTTTCCGGCCGGGGCAGGCTTGGAATGGCCCGGGTGCGCCGCTATAATCGCCGGCTTACCGCGCCATCCTGGCGACTGGGCAATTGAGGAAGCAACATCATGGTCAAGATTCGACTGACCCGCGGCGGCGCCAAGAAGCGTCCGTTCTACCACATCATCGTGACCGACTCGCGCAGCGCCCGTGACGGCCGCAACATCGAGCGCGTCGGCTACTACAACCCGGTGGCCCAGGGTGCGGAATCCCGCATCGTGCTGGACCTGCCGCTGGTCGACAAGTGGGTCGCCAACGGCGCCCAGATGACCGACAAGGTCCGCAACCTGTACAAGGAAGCGACCAAGGCCCAGGCCTCCGCGGCCTGATCCTGAAGGGCCGCGCCTGCCGCGGCCCATCGGTCTATTCAGATGAAAGATACCGAGCGCCGCATCCTGCTGGGCAGGATTGTCGGCGCTTTTGGTGTGCGAGGCGAGATCAAGCTCGAGTCCTGGACCGAGCCGCGTACCGCCATCTTCAACTATCAACCCTGGATCCTGCGGTCGCCCGCCGGCCAGGAACGCACCCTGACCGGGGCGCGCGGACGTCAGTCCGGCAAGCATCTGGTCGCGGTGTTCCCCGATGTCACCGATCGCGATGTGGTCGAGTCGATGTACGGGACCGAAGTCTATGTGCCGCGCAGCGCGCTGCCGCCCCCGAAGGCCGACGAGTATTACTGGGTCGATCTGGAAGGGCTGCAGGTGCGCACCGTCGAGGGCGTCGAGCTGGGCCGGGTCTCGCACCTGTTCTCGACCGGCTCCAACGATGTGGTGGTGGTGCAGGGCGACCGTGAGCGGATGATTCCGTTCGTGCAGCCGGACTTCGTGGTGTCGGTGGATTTCGAGGCCAATCTGGTCATCGTCGACTGGGATCCGGAGTTCTGACGCCGGTGCGTATCGACGTCATCACGTTGTTCCCCGAGTTCATGGCGCAGTCGGCCGCGCTGGGCGTGGTCGGCCGTGCCGCCGAACGCGGCCTGCTCGACCTGCATGGCTGGAATCCGCGCGATTACGCCGAGGGCAACTACCGCCGGGTGGACGACCGTCCGTTCGGCGGCGGCCCCGGCATGGTCATGCTGATCGAGCCGCTGCGCGCCTGCCTGGCGGCCGCCAAGGCGGCCGACCCGGCGCCGGCGCCGGTGATCTATCTGAGCCCGCAGGGCCAGCCGCTGACCCAGGCCAAGGTGCGGGAACTGGCGGCACTGCCGCGCATGATCCTGCTGTGCGGGCGCTATGAAGGCGTGGACGAGCGTTTCCTGGCGGCCGAGGTCACCGAGGAAATCTCGATCGGCGACTACGTGCTGTCCGGCGGCGAGCTGGGCGCGGCGGTGATCGTCGATGCCGTCACCCGGTTGCAGGAGGGTGCCCTCGGCGATGCCGAATCGGCGGCCCAGGACAGTTTCGAAGGCCCGCAGGGGCTGCTGGACTGCCCGCACTACAGTCATCCGGCACAGCATGAATGGGGCACGGTCCCCGATGTGCTGCGCTCGGGCAACCATGCCGCCATCGCCCGCTGGCGCCGCCAGCAGTCGCTGCTGCGGACCTGGTTGCGTCGCCCGGACCTGCTGGACGAAAGCCGGTTGTCCAAGGCCGACCGGCTCCTGCTCGAGCAGGCCCGGCAGGCCCACAGCGGAGATGCCGCCCCCTAGCGTGGCGGCGTTTCCTGGATTAGAATGCGGGATTGCCATCGCCCCTCTTGGGGGCTGGTTGGCGGAATCCCTACAAAAAACGTGCAGCACAGTCCGGTGACTGCATGAGCCCACGTTGTCGAACGACACGACCACCCGAACACTATCGGTGCACCCATGAGCAAGCTGAACAAGACCATTCTTTCGGATTTCGAATCCGCCCAGATTACCCGTGAACTGCCGAAGTTCAGCCAGGGTGACACCGTCGTCGTCAACGTGAAGGTGAAGGAAGGCAACCGTGAGCGCGTGCAGGCTTACGAAGGCGTCGTGATCGGCACCAAGAACGCCGGCCTGAACTCGGCCTTCACCGTCCGCAAGATCTCGCACGGCTACGGCGTCGAGCGCGTCTTCCAGACCCACAGCGCCATCATCGACTCGGTCGAAGTGAAGCGTCGCGGCAAGGTCCGCGCCGGCAAGCTGTACTACCTGCGTGGCCTGGAAGGCAAGGCTGCCCGCATCAAGGAAGATCTGGCTGCCGCTGCGCAGGCCAAGGCTGCCCGCCTGGCTGCGAAGGCCGCCCAGTAATTCCGGCGTGGTGTACCGGCCTCCGGGTCGGTACCTGCCCAACAGACGGCCACCTTCGGGTGGCCGTCTGCGTTTCGCGATCCAGTTACGGGCGGGTGGGGGCGGCCGGGTCCGGATCGGCCACCGGCGACGGCGGCATCGAGGGGACTTCCGACGGGGCGGCCAGCTCCCCGCGATGGGCGGGCAGCATGCGCGCCTTGCGCCAGCCGCCCCAGCGGTAGTAGGCCAGCGACAGCAGCATCGCGAAGAACGAACTGACCGGGAAGCTCCACCACACCGCGTCAGCGCCCAGGTACGGCTGCATGCCCTCGGCGAACGGCACGCGGATGCCCCACAGCGACACCGCCAGGATCAGCAGCGGCGGAATCACCGCACCGGTGGAGCGCACCACGCCGGAGATCACGAAGTTCACGCCGAAGAACAGGAACGACCACACCGCGATGTGGTTGAGGTGGCGGGCCACGTCGAGCGCTTCGCTGCCGCTGGGCAGGAACAGCGCCAGGGTGTAGCGGTCGAGCAGGATCAGCGGCAGGATCAGCGCGCCGGTCAGCAGGAAGTTGTAGAGCACGCCACTGCGCGCGGTGCCGCGCACGCGGCTCCAGTTGCCGGCGCCCACGTTCTGCGCGGCCATCGACGAACAGGCCGCGCCGATCGCCATTGCCGGCATCTGCACGTACGTCCACAACTGCAGCGACGCGCCGTAGGCAGCGGCGGTATCGGTGCCGTAGCCGTTGACGATGCTCACGGTGACGATCATCGACAGGGAGATGAGCACCATCTGCAGGCCCATCGGGATGCCCTTGACCACCAGTGCGCGCAGGATCTCCGGGTCGATCCTGAACAGCGCCATGTCCTTGCGGCCCAACCACAGCACGTGGCGCTTGTTGCGCATGTACAGCAGCAGGCCAAGCAGCGACACGGTCTGGGCGATCAGCGTGGCCCACGCGGCACCGGCGATGCCCAGTGCCGGGAATGGGCCGATGCCGAAGATCAGCAGCGGGTTGAAGCCGATGTCCAGCACCACCGACAGCAGCAGGAAACGGAAGGGCGTGCGCGAGTCGCCGACGCCGCGCAGCGCCGAGCTGAGGAAAGCGAACGCGTACAGCGTGGGCATGGCCAGGAAAATGATGCGCAGATAGGCCTCGGCCAGCGGGAGCGACGTGGCGGGCGTGCCCATCGCGGCCAGCAGGGGGTGCGACAGCCACCAGCCGGCGATGGCGATGACCACCGAGAGCCCGATGAAGAACGTGGCACTGGTGCCCATCACCCGGCGCGCCTGCGGCAGGTCGCGCGCGCCCATCGCCTGGCCGATCAGGATGGTGGCGGCCATGCCGATGCCGAACACCGAGCCGATCAGGAAGAACATGATGCTGTTGGCGTTCGCGGTGGCGGTCAGCGCCGCCTCGCCAAGGAAGCGCCCGACCCAGATCGCGTTCACCGAGCCGTTCAGCGACTGGGCGATGTTGCCGGCCAGGATCGGCAGGGCGAACAGGAACAGGTTGCGCCCGATCGGGCCGGTGGTCAGGTCAAGCGGCGCTTTGGCCATGTGCTCTGGAGATCAGGCTCTGGGAGCGGCACACTAGCACCACGCCCGTCAGCGGGATATCGCCATGCCACACCCGTTTCATCCGCGCCTTCGGACCCTTCCCACCGTGCCTGTATGGGCGCGCTCCTGCACTGCGCTCTTGATTGCCGGTGCACTGGCCGCATGTTCGAGTACGGACCGCCTGGGGGATGCCCAGGTACGGCCGATGGACCGACCCGAGTGCCAGGTTGGCAGCCAGCGCCGCGATCTGGACGCCGGGGTACCGGTACTGATCGGTGGCACCGGTTGCCGTGGCAACCCGGACGCACCGCAACCGCTGAATCGACGACCGGCCAACGCCGTGGAGCTGGGCAAGCAGAATGACTGACGCAACACCCGTGGCCGCCGTGCGGCTGGATGTCTGGTTGTGGGCCGCGCGCTTCTACAGGACCCGCAGCCTGGCCAAGCAGGCGGTGGAGACCGGCAAGGTCGACGTCGCCGGACAACGCCCCAAGTCCTCGCGCGCGGTGCGCGTGGGCGAGCAGCTGCAGATCAGCCGAGGCGATGAAACCTATGAGGTGCAGGTCCGCGGCCTGAGCGACCTGCGTGGGCCGGCGCCGGTGGCGCAGCAGCTGTACGAGGAAAGCGACGCCTCGCGCGCGCGTCGGGCGGAACTGCGTGCGCAGCGTGCCGCCGCAAAGAATGGCTACCAGCCGCCGGAGCACAAGCCGGACAAGCGTGCGCGCCGGTTGATCCGGGCGTTGGGGGATATTGACGCGATCTGAGTGCCGACCCACGGTCGGCACCCAGCGCGTCGCATCAGCTGTGCAGGTCGTAGCGGTCCAGTTCCATCACCCGCACCCAGGCGGCGACGAAGTCCTGCACGAACTTTTTCTCGCCATCGGCGCTGGCATAGACCTCGGCGAGGGCTCGCAGCACCGAGTTGGACCCGAACACCAGATCGGCGCGACTGCCGGTCCAGCGCGCGGCACCGCTGCTTTCGTAGCCGTTGCCGTTGGCCTTCCACTGCGTGCGCATGTCCAGCAGGTTGACGAAGAAGTCGTTGCTCAACGTGCCGGGGCGGTCGGTCAGCACGCCCTGCGTATTGCCGTCCGTGTTGGCGCCCAGCACGCGCAGGCCGCCGACCAGCACGGTCAACTCCGGAGCCGTCAGGGTGAGCAGCTGCGCCTTGTCGATCAGCAGTACCTCGGCCGGCACGCTGTAGCGGCCCTTGAGGTAATTGCGGAAGCCGTCGGCGTACGGCTCGAGCACCGCGAACGATTCAACGTCGGTCTGTTCCTGGCTGGCATCGGTGCGGCCGGGGGTGAATGGCACCTGGATGTCATGGCCGCCGGCCTTGGCCGCCTGTTCGATGCCCACACCGCCGGCCAGCACGATCAGGTCGGCCAGCGATACCTGCCTGCCGCCGCCGTTGCCATTGAAGCCGGTCTGGATCTTCTCCAGCGCGGCCAGCACCTTGGCCAGCTGCTGCGGCTGGTTGACCGCCCAGTCCTTCTGCGGCGCCAGGCGGATGCGCGCACCGTTGGCACCGCCGCGCTTGTCCGAGCCGCGGAAGGTGGAGGCCGACGCCCACGCGGTGGCGACCAGCTCGGACACGCTCAAGCCGCTGGCGGCAATCTGCTGTTTCAGCGTGGCGATGTCGGCCGCGTCGATGCCCGGCTGCGTCGCTGCCGGCACCGGGTCCTGCCAGAGGAATTCCTCGGCCGGCACTTCCGGGCCCAGATAGCGCGAGCGGGGGCCCATGTCGCGATGGGTGAGCTTGAACCACGCACGCGCGAAGGCATCGGCGAAGGCCTGCGGGTCGGCGAGGAAGCGGCGCGAGATCTTTTCGTAGGCCGGATCGACGCGCAGCGACAGGTCGGTGGTGAGCATGCTCGGGCGATGCTTCTTTGACGGATCGTGCGCGTCGGGAATGACCGCCTCGCTGTCCTTGGCCACCCATTGGTGCGCGCCGGCCGGGCTCTTGGTCAGCTCCCACTCGTGCTTGAAGAGCAGCTCGAAGAAGTCGTGGCTCCACTGCGCCGGGGTACGCGTCCAGGTCACTTCCAGCCCGCTGGTGATGGTGTCGCCGCCCTTGCCGCTGCGGAACCTGTTCGCCCAGCCCAGGCCCTGGTGTTCCAGGCCGGCGGCTTCCGGTTCCACGTCCACGTTGTCGGCCGGGCCGGCGCCGTGGGTCTTGCCGAAGCTGTGGCCACCGGCGATCAGCGCCACGGTCTCTTCATCGTTCATCGCCATGCGGCCGAAGGTGTCGCGGATGTCGTAGGCGGCCTTGAGCGGGTCGGGGTTGCCATCCGGGCCCTCCGGATTGACGTAGATCAGGCCCATCTGCACCGCGGCCAGCGGGTTCTCCAGCGTGCGCGAGTGGATGTCGCCATCGGCGTCGTCATCGGACACCAGCACGCCGTGGTCTTCCACCACGCCTTCGGACCCGTGCGCATAGCGGACGTCACCGCCGAGCCAGGTGGTCTCGCGACCCCAGTACACATCCTGGTCCGGTTCCCAGGTATCCGGGCGCCCGCCGGCGAAGCCCAGGGTCTTGAAGCCCATCGATTCCAGCGCGACGTTGCCGGTTAGGATCAGCAGGTCGGCCCAGGAGATCGCCTGGCCGTACTTCTGCTTGATCGGCCACAGCAGGCGCCGCGCCTTGTCCAGGCTGACGTTGTCCGGCCAGCTGTTGAGCGGGGCGAACCGCTGCTGCCCGCGGCCGCCGCCACCGCGCCCGTCGCCGATGCGGTACGTGCCGGCGCTGTGCCAGGCCATGCGGACGAACAGGCCGCCGTAGTGGCCGAAGTCGGCCGGCCACCAGTCCTGCGAATCGGTCATCAGCGCGGCAAGGTCGGCCTTGAGCGCCGCGTAGTCGAGCTGCGCGAACGCCTTGGCGTACTCGAAGCCCTCATCCAGCGGATGGGAGCGGTTGGAATGCTGGTTGAGCAGGTCCACGCGCAGCTGCTTGGGCCACCAGTCGCGGTTGGTGGTGGCGTCGCCGACGAGGGCGTGGTTGAAGGGGCACTTTGCTTCGCTTTTCATGGGCATCTACCTGTGTACCAGCGAATGGGACGCCTCCGCGCCGGGGCGTGGAGGGCGATGTCGGTGGGCGCGCGTTCCCGCAGGAGCCGCGTCGCCGCCAGGCCCTGGCGGCTGCCGGGGCGTGCCGTGACGGCATGCAGACACGGTAAGCACGCACGTTCATTCGGTAAATTCGAATAAATCAACCAAAGCGATAGCTACAGCCTATTTCTATCCCGCACTCAGCGTTTGCCCCCCAGCAGGCCGCCACCCAGCTTGAGCAGGTCGCCGATGCCCAGCTGCCCGTCGCCGTCCTGGTCCAGCACCGAGGTCAGCAGCCCGCCGCTGCTGGCGGCCTGGGCTTCCTGCCCGAGCGCCTGGCCGAGCTGGGCCGGGTTGCCGCCGTTGGCGAAGCGCTGGGCCAGGTAGGCCATCACGATCGGCGCGAGGATGGCCAGCAGCTGGCTGGTCTTGCTGCTGTCCAGGCCGGTAGCCTGGCTCAGGCCCTGGGCGGCCCGGTCGCTGTTGCCGCCGAACACGTGGCCGAGGATGGCTGCGCCATCGGTGGCGCTGCCGCCGCCACCGCCGAGCACGTTGCCGAGCAGACCACCCAGATCGAAACCACCGCTCCCGCCGCCGGCGTGGTCGCGCTGCAGCGCCCCCAGCAGGGCTTCGGCACCCTGCGGTTGCTGGGCATTGCGGCCCATTGCGCCCATCAGCAGCGGCAGTGCCGCACCGATGGCGCTGCTGGCCTGGTCGGAGTCGATGCCCAGTTGCCGGGAGACCTGCTGCAGGCCTTGGCCCTGCTGCAGTTGCTGGAAGAGGGAAGCGGCGAGCGATGCGTTGTTCACGGCGGACTCCGGAGCAGGGATGGGAACCGGCCGAGCATAACGCCGCCTCCACGACGGGAATGCGAAGGCGTCACGCCGAGTGCGCCGGGTGTGGGGGGGCGGACAGCGCCGGCTCCCCGGCCGGCACTGCGGGATGGCCTCAGATCAACGTCTTCAGGCGGTACAGCGCTTCCAGTGCCTGTCTGGGGGTCAGCTCGTCCGGGTCGATGGCCGCCAGCGCATCCTGTGCGGCGGTGTTGGGCGCGTTGAACAGCCCGAACTGCTGCGGTGCATCCAGAGCCTGGGGCGCCACCGTGGCGGCCTGGCTCTCGCCGCCGCGCTGCTCCAGCTCGGCCAGTCGGCGCCGCGCCTGCGCGACGGTCGACTTCGGCAGGCCGGCCAGCGCGGCCACCTGCAGGCCGAAGCTGCGGTTGGCCGGGCCGTCCTTCACCGCGTGCATGAACACCAGTGCATCGCCGTGTTCGACCGCGTCCAGGTGCACGTTGGCGATGCCACTGGCACCACCTTCATGCTGCTCGTCGGCCAGCGCGGTCAGTTCGAAGTAGTGGGTGGCAAACAGTGTGTAACAGCGGTTCTGGTAGGCCAGGTGGCGCGCCACGGCATCGGCCAGCGCCAGGCCGTCGTAGGTCGAGGTGCCACGGCCGATCTCATCCATCAGGACCAGCGAGTGCGCGCTGGCGTGATGCAGGATGTAGCTGGTTTCGGCCATTTCGACCATGAAGGTCGACTGGCCGCGGGCGAGATCGTCGCCCGCGCCGATGCGGGTCAGGATGCGGTCGATCGGGCCGATCACGGCGCGGCTGGCCGGCACGAAGCTGCCGATGTGGGCCAGCAGCACGATCAGCGCGTTCTGGCGCATATAGGTGGATTTACCGCCCATGTTGGGGCCGGTGATCACCAGCATGCGGCGGTCCGGGTGCAGGTCCAGGTCGTTGGGTTCGAAGGGCTGCTCGCGCACCGCCTCGACCACCGGGTGGCGGCCGCGCTCGATGCGCAGGCACGGCGCGGTGTCCAGCTCGGGCCGCGACCAGTCCAGCGCTTGCGCGCGCTCGGCGAAGCCGGCCAGCACGTCCAGCTCGCTCAATGCGGCGGCACACTGCTTGAGCGGTTCCAGCTGGCCGCCCAGCGTATCGAGCAGCTGTTCGTACAGCAGCTTCTCGCGCGACAGCGACCGCTCGCGTGCGGACAGCACCTTGTCCTCGAAGGACTTCAGTTCTTCGGTGATGTAGCGCTCGGCATTGGTCAGGGTCTGGCGGCGGGTGTAGTGCACCGGCGCCTTGTCGCTCTGTCCCTTGCTGATTTCGATGTAGTAGCCATGCACGCGGTTGTAGCCGACCTTGAGCGTGGCGATGCCGCTGCTGGCGCGTTCGCGCTGTTCAAGGTCGATCAGGAACTGGTCGGCGTGGGTGGACAGGCGGCGCAGCTCGTCCAGCTCCGCATCGAACCCTTCGGCGATGACGCCGCCATCGCTGAGCTTGAGCGGCGGCGTCGGTGCGATCGCCGAGGCCAGCAGGTGTGCGCATTCGTCGTGCGAGCCCAGTGCGTCGCGCAGCGCGACCAGACGCGGCGAATCCAGCGGCGCCAGCACCGCGCGCACCTCGGGCAGCAGGCCCAGGCCATCGCGCAGGGTGGAGAAGTCGCGCGGACGCGCCGAGCGCAGCGCCACGCGCGTGAGGATGCGTTCGAGATCGCCCAGCGCCCGGAACGCGTCACGGACATCGCCGTCGGCACCGCGATCGATCAGGGTGGCCACCGCATCGTGGCGCTGTACCAGCACCTCGCGCAGTCGCAGCGGGCGGTGCAGCCAGCGGCGCAGCAGGCGCCCGCCCATCGGCGTGACCGTGGTGTCGAGCACGCCCAGCAGCGTATGGCGGGTGTCGCCATCGACGCGCGTGTCCAGTTCCAGGTGGCGGCGCGTGGCCGCGTTCATCGCGATGGCCTCGCTCGCCGTTTCGGTGGCGATCGCGGTCAGGTGCGGCAGGCGCTGCTTCTGGGTTTCTTCGACATAGCCCAGCAGTGCGCCGGCTGCGGCGGTGGCGCGCGGCTTGTCGTCGATGCCGAAGCCGCTCAGATCATGCAGCTTGAAGAAGGCCAGCAGCTGGCGGCGGCCGCTGTCGGCATCGAACAGCCACGGCGCGCGGCGGCGGATGCCGGTACGGTGGCGCAGGAAGTCGGGCCAGTTTTCTTCGTCGGGCACCAGCAGCTCGGCCGGTTCCAGCCGGGCCAGCTCGGCTTCCAGGGCGTCGTCGGAATCGACCTCGTTGACCAGGAAGCGGCCGCCGGCCAGGTCGGCCCAGGCCAGACCGTAGCCCTGCTTGCCGCGCGACAGCGCCATCAGCAGGGTGTCGCGGCGCTCGTCCAGCAGCGCCTCGTCGGTGACGGTGCCGGGAGTGACGATGCGCACCACCTTGCGCTCGACCAGGCCTTTGGCCAACGCCGGATCGCCGATCTGCTCGCAGATCGCCACCGATTCGCCCAGCGCCACCAGACGCGCCAGATACCCCTCGTACGCGTGCACCGGCACGCCCGCCATCGGGATCGGCGCGCCGCCTGAGCTGCCGCGCTGGGTCAGGGTGATGTCCAGCAGCCGCGCCGCTTTGCGCGCGTCGTCGTAGAACAGCTCGTAGAAGTCGCCCATGCGGAAGAACAGCAGCAGGTCCGGATAGTCGGACTTGGCGGCGAAGAACTGCTTCATGAGCGGGGTGTGCTCTGAAGAGGCCTTGAGGCTGCTGCCCTTTTGTTTTGAATCAATGGCTTGCAATGGAGTCCGTCTCGATGAGTGAGGGCGGGTTGCCGTCAGAAACGGCAAGTAAAGGGGTTTTTCTGTTGTGATGGTGTTGCGACGCCAATCAGGACACCGACGATCATGCCGAAAGTCGTTGCGACGGGCCGCGCGACACGGCGCGAGATCGCCAAGTTTAGTCTGACCTACCTGCAAATGATGGAGCTTTCCGTGTGCCGCAGCCCTGCTTCAGGGGGCAGTGTGCCAAGCTCGTCGAGCGGCTGGCGGATCAGACCGTCGATGGTCCGGCGTTCCCCGAGATTGAGCAGCAAAGCGCTTTGGAGTCCAATTCTCAGCCACAAGGCGATTGGACGTGAAGAAGCGTTCTTCCGAAGCGCAGATCATCGGCTTTCTGCGCGAGGCCCAGGCGGGCATGCCGATCAGGGACGCATGCCGCCAACATGGCTTTCAGTGAGGCCGCCTACTGCCTGTGGCGCAGCAGGGTCGGTGGCATGACCATGCCTGACGCCAAGCGGCTCAAGGACCTGGAGGCGGAGAACACGCGCCTGAAGACGCTGCTGGCCGGGCAGGTTCTCGAGAACGACGTCATCGAGGGGGCGTTGCGGAAAACGGGGTTACGGCCTAGGTATGATCCATCTGAAACTCGGGCAGCAGGAGCTGGTAGTGAACTACAAGCCGGTGGAGCGCCTGTATCAGGAAGCGGGCTTGCAGGTGCGTCGCAGGAAGCGCAGGAAGGTCCCCGTTGGTGCGCGGCAACCTTTGCTGCGTCCCTCGGCCGCCAATCAGGTGTGGTCGATGGATGTTGTGTTCGACCGCACCGCGGAAGGCCGGGCAATCAAGTGACTGACCATCGTAGACGACGCCATCCACGGGGCTGTGGCCATCCAGGTGGAACGGGCCATCCCCGGCCAAGGCGTTGCCAGAGGCTGGACAGACTGGCCGTTCAGCGCGGTTTGCCGCAGGTGATCAGGACAGACAACGGCAAGCCGTTTTACGGCAGGGAAGAGCGCGCCGGACGCCGCTTGGATTGGCTTGACAATGCTAGGATCGGTGCTTTGGTGGTGAGTGACCCATACAAAAAGGAGGGCCTATGGACTTGGTGAAGATTGCGGGGCAAGTCAGTCGCGACGCGGACCAGAGTACAAGCGATTTGTTGAAGAAGAACGTTCAGTTCGCGGAAGGGCAGGCCGAGCTTCGCAAGATTGAGTTGGATCAGCAGGATGAAAAACGCGAACGCAGGAGCCTGCGTAGCGAACTTGAAGCCATTCAGTACGGTCAGGAAAAATCCCGCGAAGTGGATGCGCTGAAAAGTGAGTTGCGCATGCTGAAACATAGCAATGAGGTTTTGCGCGACATTGCGGCGGATGTCATTCTGGACCGTTCCAGCATCCGGAAAGCAATCGAGGCGCTCAAGAGCAAGTGGGTCGAACCCTCGCGCTTTGATGAATTCAACGCCGACTACGTGCGCATGCGCGCAGACGAAAAGCAGAAGATCGAAGGCGACGACGAGCAGCAGGCCAGCGCTTACAGGCTGGTGGATGATGTGCTCAGTGGATGGTCACATCCATCATCAACCCGCCGTCGTCGTCCACCGGGATCAACGCCGTAACGTGCTGACTGTGTTGTTCAGAACAGCCCCCGATTGGGGGCTTTTTTGTTCCTGTCATTGCTTGATTGCCTGCGAGGGGCGGTGTGTACGTTCAACGATGGGAATATGAATCAGCCTGCGGGAACGACCCGTCGCCGCCAGGAGGTCCCGTTCAAGCGCTGTCGGGTGCCGCCAGGCTGTCGAATGGGGCGGGGCGGGGGCGTTCCGGGGGCCGCTACGGGCGCGGTGCGCGCTGTGGGCCGAGCCGCCAGATCGCCAGCCCGCCATACAGCACGGCCAGCCCGACCAGCGTCCACAGCTCGCGGGCGACGTCGGCCACGCTGGCCTCCATCTGGTTCATGCGGACCACCACGTTGATCCCCGATGTGGTGGGCAGCAACTGCGACAGGGCGACCAGTGCGCGTGGCGATGCGATCGCCGGCCACGACAGGTTGGCCAGGAAGAACAATGGGATGGAACACGCGATGACGTATTGGAACGCGCGCTCGCGGGTACGGAAGAAGCTGCCGATGAACATCCCGAAGGCGACGGTCGCGGCGATGAACAGCGCACCGCCCACGAGTACACCGACGGGATTGCCGCCGCGCGGATAGTCCTGCACCCAGGCGGTGAAGCCGACGTAGTAGAGCAGGCCGAGCATGCCGATCAACCAGAACCCCACGGCCATGCCGGACAACGTCGGCAGATCGAAGCGCAGGCGACGGCCCAGGGCCAGGCGGCGGGTACCCAGCAGCACGCCGATGCCCATCAGCAGGGTCTGGTGGACGATCAGTTCGGCCACCCCGGCGACGATGGCGCTGCCGTAGCCCTCGTGGGTGTTGTACAGCGGGCGCTGCACCAGGCGGATCGGCGGCGGCTGCGGTGGGCCCATGAACGCGGCCTGCGCGACGGCAGCGTCGCGCCCGAACGCACCCAGTGCCTCGGCCACGCCGGCCATTACCCAGCTGGCACGGCCCAGGTAGGCACCGTTGCCGATCAGCACCAGATCGCCGCTGCCCCCGCGCAGGATGTCGCGCTCCAACCGGTCCGGGATGAGCAGGATGCCTTCGGCATGGCCAGCCTCCAGCACGCGGCGCGCCTGGTCCAGGCTGGCCGGCTGGCCCACGATGCGCACCGCATTGAGCGCGTCCACGCGGCGCAGCAGTTCGCGGCTGGTGGCGCTCTGGTCCAGGTCGACCACCACGATCGGCAGGTTGCCGGCGACCTGGTGCCGGTACGCGGCCGGATAGAAGAACGAATACAGCACCACCGCACCGATCATCACCACCAGTGCGTAGCGGTCGGTAAGCACCGCGCGCAGGGTCTGGCGCAGGCTGTCCCAGACCCGGCTCATGGCGACGCTCCCTGCGCCGACGCTGCGGGTCGCAGGGCGCGCGCGGTGGCGATCAGCCGCCAGCCGCCGATGCCGCCGGCGACCAGGATCATCAGCGCCAGCGTGGCCAGCGGCCACAGCGATACCGCTCCTGCAGCGCCGACGAACTGCTGTTGGGTCTGCAGCTTCACATAGGCGGTCAGCGGCAGCAGCAGGTTCCAGATGCGGGTGAACAGCGGCGCGTCGATCACCGGGAAGGTGGCGCCGGAGAACGCCAGCGCGGTGCCCAGCGACAGACCCACCACCGACAATGCCGTGCCCATGTCGCGGGTGACGCCGACGAACAGCACCGCATAGGCCGCACAGGCCAGGTAGAACAGCGGCTGTGCCAGCAGCAGGAGCAGCAGGCTGCCGGCCACGCCATCGCCGCGCAGATAGGCCAGGTACAGCACGCCGGCGGCGCCATACACGGCGAACAGCAGGACATACGGCAGCAGCTTGCCGGCCAGCGCTGCCCACGGTGCGTCGCCCAGCCAGGCGGCCAGCGTGCCGTCGCGCACTTCGCGGCCTACGCTGCTGGCCGCCGCCAGCGCGAGCACCAGCGACAGGATCGCCGGGAAAACAAGCGGCAGCAGAAACAGCTCATAGCTGCGGGCCGGGTTGTAGAGGATCTCCGACTGCACCCGGATCGGCGCGGCGCGCAGCTTGCCCGGGCCCACCTGCAGCCCGATCCGCTCCGTCAGCAGGCGCGCGTTCCAGGCCCCGACGGCGTCGGTGATATCGCGGGCGGCCGATTGCCCAGTGGTCAGGTAGCTGGCGTTGTAATACGCCAGGACCGTGCCTTCGCCGCCGCGCAGCGCCTGACGGGTGGCATCGCGCGGCACCAGCACGACGGCGAACACCTCCAGGCGGCGCAGTTGGGTCTGCGCCTGCGCCAACGTGGGCGGCTGGCTGGCCACCGCCACGCCGGGGCTGGCATCGAGCATGCGCGTGAGCAGGCGGCTTTCGGCGCTGTGGTCCAGGTCGACCACGGCAATCGGCACCGCGCGCATCACCGACGCGGAGAACAGCCAGGCCATTGCCAGCAGCATCAGCAGCGGCAGCACGGTGACCAGCGCCAGGTCGGCGCGATCGGCGCGCAGGTGCCGCAGTTCGCGTTGCAGCGAGGCGGAGAATCCCGCCCGCAGCGGCGGCTTCATCCCTGTGGCCACGCGAACAGCACGCTCATGCCCGGGCGGAAACCCTCGATGCGGTCCACCGCGCGCACCCGGATCTCGAAGCTGCGCACGTCGTAGCCGGAAGACTGGCGCGTGCTGCGCCAGGTGGCGTAGTCACCGGCCGGATTGATGAAGTAGACCTCGAAGTCGGCATCGCGGCCGAGCGCGGGAATGCTGCCACGCAGAGGGCTGCCGATCTTCAGTCCCTGCATCTGCGATTCGCGCAGGTTGATCGACACCCACATGCGGTCGATGTCCACCAGCGTGAACACCGGATACCCGGCGGGGACCAGTTCGCCGATGTCGGCCATGCGTTTATTGATCTCGCCGGCCACTGGTGCACGGCCGTTGACCTCATCGCGCGCGGCATCGACTTCGGCCACCGCGCCCCGGGCCTGGCGCACCTGGCCCTGCGCGGCGCGCTTGTCCTGTTCGCGTGCGCCGGCCAGCGCCTGGTCGTACTGGGCGCGTGCGGCATTGGCCAGTTCGCGCGAGCTGCGCGACTGGGCCAGCGCCTCATCCCGTTTCTGACGGCTCATCACGCCTTCGTTGAACAGGTTCTGCACGCGCCGGTAGGTCGCATCGGCCAGGGTGGCGCCGGCCTCGGCGCGTTTCCAGTTGGCCTGGGCAGCGCGGATGTCCTCGCTGCGCGCACCGGCATCGGCTTTGTCGGCGACGGCCCGGGCGGCGTCCAGTGCGCCGTGCGCCTGTTCCTCCTTGGCCGACACTTCGGGACTGTCGAGCACGAACAGGACCTGGCCCGCCGCGACCCGATCCCCCTCGCGGACGTTCAGCTCGGCCAGCCGTGCAGTGATCTTGGCGGCCACGTTCAGCGTATCGGCGTCGGCCATGCCCTGCAGCTGGTCGGCCGGTGTGCGCCATGCCAGCCACAGGCCCAGCAGTACCACCAGCGCAAGCGCCACCAGTATCACCACGCCGGCACGGCGCTTGTTCGGGGGCGGGGCGTCGGCCGGCGCCTGCAATGTGTCATTCATGGTCGATCACCTCGTCCGCACGGCGTCGGAATTCGTCATAGCGGTCCATCTGTCCACTGATCTCCAGCAGCTGCGCCAGCGCCACGTCGTACTGATAGGCGGCCTGCGCGCGTTCCACGCGGGCGCCACCCAGACCGAGCCGGGCGTCGATGACATCCAGCGAGGTGGCCTGGCCTTCGCGATAGGCCAGTTCCTGCAGGCGCAGGTTCTCGCGCGACTGTTCGATGCTGCTGTCGAGCAGCGCGTACTGGTGGCGCGCGGTCTCCAGCTCGTTCCAGGCCTTGCGTACCCCCAGCGCCACCTGGTTTTCGGCCTCGCGCAGGCCGGCCTCGGCCTGCTCCTGCTGTGCGCGTGCAGCGCGGATCTGCGCCGGGCGCGAGCTGGGCGACAGGAAGGTGTACTTCAGGCCGATGCCGAACGCCCAATCGGGGTCGGTGATCATTTCATCGCGGCGGCGGAAGTCGTACTGGCCGAACAGATACACGGTCGGCTTGAGCTTGGCCTGCTGCACACGTACGCCCTGTTCGGCCTGCGCCACCACGGCGCGCAGACGCGCGATCTGCGGCTGCCGCGCCTGCGCCACGCGCTCGAAGCTGGCCACGTCGCCAAGTGGCGCGCGGTGCACGAACAACGGCGAGATGGGCCGCACCTCGCCGCCGCTGCGCAGCAGCGTGGACAACGCGGCCTTGAGTGTCTGCAGGTCGTTCAACGCCTTCTGGTACTCGCGCTCGGCCTTGTCGCGGGCGACGTTGGCCTGCAGCCGCTGGGCGCGGGTGGCAAAGCCCTCGCGCTCCAGCTTGAGCGCATCGTCGAGGTGGCGCTGCATGCCATCGCGCACGTCGCGGCGGACGTTCACCGCCTGCTCGGCCAGCTGCTGCCCGAAGTAGGCCTGGGCCAGCTGCACGCTCAACGACTGGCGTTGCGCGTCGCGCTCGGCGTTGGCCTGCTCGGTGGCACCGGCCGCGGCCTGCTGGGCTGCCGGAATGAGGCCGCCGGTATACAGCGGCAGCACCGCGGTCACCACCGGCCGGGTACGCCAGTCGCGCTCGGTGAACTGCAACGGGGAGTCGATGCCGAACGCTTCGGCCACCGGGGTCAACGAGCCCAGCGGCAGGGTCAGGGTCTTCTGGAACTGCAGCCGGCGCACTTCGCCGGTGATCTCCGGCAGCCGCAGCAGCCGGGTGGCGTCCTGCAGGTCTTCCTTGTTGCGCACCGATGCATCGGCGGCGGCGAGCGCGTCGGAGACCTGCTCAAGCCGCTGCTGCGATTGCACCCAGTCCAGCGCAGGACTGTCCTGGGCGACGGCGGTGAGCGGCAGGGCGGCGGCCAGCAGTGCCGCGCCAATCCCCCAGGCGATCCTGCGTCGCGCGTTCGTAGCGCGCGCCTGCGTTGCATGCCGGCTCACGTGCTGGCGGCTCCCTGCGTAAAAAGTCTGGCAAAAGATAGTGCGCGCCGCGTGAAGCCGGGGTCTTTGATGCGGATCAAGGCGTGGCCGACGCCGCTGCGTAACATGGACGGTGCACGCTATTTCCATCCCTACAGGAGCAGTGCCATGAGCCAGCCCACCGCACCGGGACGCAACGCAGGGGCCACGCCGGCCTTCGAGCACGAGCCGGACAGCACCGGCGGCTACTGGTCCAACCGGCCGGAGAACACACTGCCACCGCCGGACATGATGGGGGCCTACATGCGCAACCGGCCGCTGCCGCCGGAGGACGTGGCGCAGCGCAAGGCCTACATCATCGGCACCGGCATCGCCGGGTTGGCGGCGGCGTTCTACCTGATCCGCGACGGCGGCATGCCGCCGGCCAACATCACGCTGCTGGACAGCCTGGAGATCGAAGGCGGTTCGCTGGATGGCGGGGGGGATGCCGAGCAGGGCTACCTGATCCGCGGCGGCCGCGAGATGAACTGGAACTACGACAATTTCTGGGACCTGTTCCAGGATGTGCCGGCACTCGAACTGCCGGCCGGCTTCAGCGTGCTCGACGAGTACCGCGCCGTCAACGACAACGATCCGAACTGGTCCAAGGCGCGGCTGCTGCACCAGCAGGGCAAGGTCAAGGATTTCGCCACGTTCGGGTTGAGCCGCGGCCAGCAATGGGAGCTGGTCAAGCTGCTGCTCAAGCGCAAGGAAGACCTGGACGACGTCACCATCGAGGACTACTTCAGCGAAGGCTTCCTGCAGAGCAACTTCTGGTTCTTCTGGCGCTCGATGTTCGCCTTCGAGAACTGGCAGAGCCTGCTCGAGATGAAGCTGTACATGCATCGGTTCCTGGATGCCATCGACGGTCTGAACGACATGTCCGCGCTGGTGTTCCCCAAGTACAACCAATACGAGAGTTTTGTGGTGCCGCTGTCGCGGATGCTGCGCGCGCAGGGCGTCAACGTGCAGTTCGATACCCGCGTCCACGACCTGGAGATGGCGGTGGACGGGCAGTCACGCACCGTCACCGCGCTGCGCTGCCGGGTGGCCGGCAACGAGACCACGCTGCCGGTTGCGGCGGGCGACCTGGTGTTCGCGCTCACCGGTTCGATGACCGAAGGCACGGCGTACGGCGACATGGACACCGTGCCGCCGCTGGCGCGCGACCGCCGGGACCCGGGCGAGGACAGTGACTGGGCGCTGTGGCGCAATCTCGCGCGGCAGTCGCCGATCTTCGGCAAGCCGGAGAAGTTCTACGGCGACGTGGACCGCTCGATGTGGGAGTCGGCCACGTTGACCTGCCGCCCCTCGCCGCTGGTGGACAAGATCCGCACGTTGTCGGTCAACGATCCGTACTCCGGGCGCACCGTGACCGGTGGGGTCATCACCATCACCGATTCCAACTGGGTGCTCAGCTTCACCGTCAACCGCCAGCCGCATTTCGTGGACCAGCCCAAGGACGTGCTGGTGGTATGGGTCTATGCCCTGTTGATGGATCAGGACGGCAACCACATCAAAAAGCCGATGCCGGCGTGTACCGGACGCGAGGTGCTGGCCGAACTGTGCCACCACCTGGGCATCGGCGACCAGATCGATGCGGTGGCCGCCGCGACCAGGGTGCGGCTGGCGTTGATGCCGTACATCACCGCGCAGTTCATGCCGCGTGCCGCTGGCGACCGTCCGCACGTGGTACCGGCCGGCTGCACCAACCTGGGCCTGCTCGGCCAGTTCGTGGAAACGCGCAACGATGTGATCTTCACGATGGAAAGCTCGATCCGCACGGCGCGTGTGGCGGTGTACACCCTGCTGGGGCTGCGCAAGCAGGTACCGGACCTGAGCCCGACCCAGTACGACATCCGCAATCTGATCAAAGCGGCACGGGCGTTGAACAACAACGCGCCGTTCCCCGGCGAACGGCTGCTGCACCGTCTGCTCGGCAACAGTTATTACGCCCACATCCTGCCGCCGCTGCCACAGCCTGAAAAGGGCCGGGAGGCCTTCCTTGAAGAGGAGCTGTCGTGGTTGTCAGGCAAGGGCAGCGTGGTGCTGAAGGACCTGTCTGCACGGCTGGATCGGCTTGGCGAAACGCTGGGCAGGCGGCGCGCGCCCTGAGCACGGGGCGGCGTGCGGCAGGGCGGCGCGGCGTCGCCGCCGCCCCGCTGCAGGCTGAACCAACGGCAGCGCCTTGACGCGGCATCCACACCATTTCACAGCCTGCAGCCGTACCGACGCGGACACTGGCGCCACGAGCTGACACAAGGAGCCGACATGAAACCGACCCTCTCCCGTCTGTTGTGCGTAGGCGCGCTGCTGGCATCGTCCTTTGCCGCCACGGCTCAGACCTACGGACCGAAGGACGAAGGACGCCGTTTCAATGACGGCAGCAAGGTGGTGTGCAAGAACGTGGAAGTCCAGCGCAACGCGAAGGACCCCAACCGGATCACCGGTACCGCCACCGGCGCCATTGTCGGCGGCCTGCTGGGCAACCAGGTCGGCGGCGGCAATGGCAAGAAGGTGGCGACGGTGGCAGGCGCGGTGGCTGGCGGTGCGGTTGGCCGCAACGTGCAGGGCCGTCATCAGCAGGAGTCCGGCAACCGCGTGGTCGAACGTCGCTGCGAGCGCGTCTACCGCTGATCCCCGCAGCCTCCGTATCGTTCACGAGCAGCAATGCGACGCCGGCCCCGGGCCGGCGTCGTCGTGTCCGGACCTTGCCGAATGTGGCGGCAGCCCCCGTATACTCCGCCAAACCGCATGGACGATCCGCCTGTGAGCGACGCGCTCGACCCTGGCAGTACCCCCGACGTACCCGGTGCAGACGCCGATTCCCACGGTCGTTTTGCCCGCCTGCGCGAGCGGACCGACGAACTGGAAATGTTCATCTCCGGCCTGCTCGCCTTCGCACTGCTGGCGGTGCCGGGGCGCATTTTCGATGCCTGGGCGGTCAGCGAGGTGCACACCGACGGCATCTACTGGCAGGCGCTCTGGTTCGGCTTCAGCACCAGCGTTGGCCTGTGCTACGTGCTGGCGATAGCCCTGATCGCGCACCTGGCCATCCGTGGTTACTGGGTCGGCCTGATCGGGCTGAAAAGCAATTTCCCCGACGGCATCCGTTGGGATCACATTCCCTTTCTGGGTCGTACCGCGCGCGGGTTCTACCAGGCACGGGTAGTCGGCCTGGACCAGGCCATCACCAATGCCGACCGCGCCGCGTCGACGCTGTTCTCGACCACGCTCCTGTTCGCCCTGACGATGGCCGTCATCGGGCTGATGTCGATACTGGCGATCACGGTCTCGGCGGGTATCGGTGCGCTGTTCCCCCATTCGGATGAGGTGGCATTGGCGATCCTCGCTGTGCTCACGGGCGTACCGGTGATGCTGGGCCTCGGCGCAGGAATAATGGACAAAGCGGTCGCCAGGCGGCACGCGCGCGGCGAAGCGAGCCCGCGACTGGAGCGGGCAACACACCGTGTATTGGCCCTCAATCAGTGGTTTGTGCCGATGCGGATGCTGCTGCCGGTACAGTTGATGCTGCAGAGCAACCAGCGCGCCCGGCACTTCATGTGGCTGTATATGGGCGCGGTGATGGTCGCGATGGTGATCGGCGGGGTGCAGGCCGTGGGGGCGATGCGCTTTTCGCTGCTGGACCGCTATTCGCTGGTCACCGACGCGGCGGTCGAGCAGGGCATGCTCAGTGCCCACTACGAATCGCTGCGTACCGAGCACGATCGCCTGCTGCGCTATCCGATGATCCCGGCCGACGTGATCCAGGGCAGCCGGCTGCGGCTGTTCATTCCGCACCAGCCCAAACGCGAGAACGCACTGGCGCAGCGCCTGTGTGCGCTGCCCGATGGCGGCAATACGGCTGCCGGCCCGGAGGCGGCGAGCCGTGCCGTGGCCTGCCTGGCGAAGGTCTGGCAGGTGAGCCTGGACGGCACGCCGGTGCCGCTCGACGGCTTCCTGCCCATCGAGCGGCGTGATCTGGAGATGCGCGGCCTGGCCGGCTACCTGCCGCTGGAGGGGCTGTCGCCGGGTCGCCACGACCTGCTGCTGGTCTGGAATGCGGACGGCGGGAAGCGTGGCCGCGAACGTCGCCGCGAGTACCGCATTCCGTTCTGGTATGCGCCCGACGACAAGCGCTGACGGCTGGCGGTACTCAGCGCGTCGGCGGATTGCCGGCGATGGTGCGGGCACCGGTGATGATCATCCGCACCATCTGCGCCAGTTGTTCGATCAGCTCGGGGTCCTTCTCCGGAGGCTGGTCCACCGCCGTGGCCCCCATCGCGAACACCAGGCGGGTAATCGCCTTGGACGCCAGCGCCGGCTCATGCAGCACCGCGCCGTCGGCGGCGGCCAGCCGGATCAGGTCGACCCGGAGTTCGTCTTCAAAATAGTTCAGCTCGCGGTCCACCGCCTGCTTGAACGCATCCGAGCCGGCGCTGCCTTCGCGCAGCAGCACATGCAGCAGCTTGTCGTCGGCGCGCAGCTGTTCGATGAAGGTCTCCACCGACAGCCGGATCACGCTGCGTTCGGATGAGGCCGCGCGCTGGCGCGCCTCGCCGATGATGGTGCGCAGTGATCGCCCGGCCAGGTCGATCAGGGCGACGGTCAGTTCGTCCATGTCGCGGAACTGGCGGTAGAACGAATTCGGTGCGATCCCGGCTTCGCGCGCCACTTCGCGCAGGCTCAACGTGGAGACGCTGCGATGCGGGCCGATCAGGGCCAGGGCGGCGGCCAGCAGGTCGTCGCGGGTGATCGAGGATTTGCGCCCGTGGTGGGCATCGTCGACCACGGTCGGGGGCAGGTCTGGGGAGGTCATCGGGGGCAGGGTGGTCACGTCGCTGAATCATAGCCGGTCCCACGGATATACAAGTGTATACACATGCGTATGCTCGGCCGTATAGTGCCTGTATGAGCGCACGCCTTCGTCCTGATTCCCGCCGCCGCACCCCGCTGTCGCCCCGCCACTGGGTGCCCGAGGCGTTGTTTGACTTCTGGGCCGGTGGCCTGCATCCGCTGTGGACGCTGCGCCGCCCGCGCGCCCGGCTGGTCGCGCGTGAGGCGGCCAGTGCCGACGCGGTCACCCTGATCCTGAAGCCGAACCGCCATTTCCGCGGGATGGCCGCCGGCCAGCACGTCAATCTGGGCGTGGACGTCGACGGCCGCCGCCTGACCCGCAGCTACAGCCCCACGCCGCTGGCCGATGGCACGCTGGCGATCACCGTAAAGGCGATCGACGGTGGCCGTGTCAGCCAGCACCTGGCGAGCGGCGCGCCCCTGGGCGAGGTGTTCGAGCTGGGCCAGGCGTTCGGCGGGATGACCCTGGCTCCGCAGGCCGATCAACGCCTGCTGCTGCTGGCCGCCGGCAGCGGCATCACACCGATGCGCGCGCTGCTGCGCCAGCTCGATGCGGCCGGCATGCCTGCGCAGGTGGACCTGCTGTACTGGGCACGCCAGCGCGAGGCGCTGTGCTTCGTCGACGAACTGGACGCGATGGCCGCGCGCCATCCCCGCCTGCGCGTGCACTACCTGCCCACCCGCGATGCGCAGGCCCCGGCCCCGCGCGTGGATGCCTACGCGTTCGATGCGCTGGGCGATCTGGCCAGCGCCCGCGTGCTGGTGTGCGGACCCGGTGGCTTCGTCGACACCGCGCGTGCACGCCTGCAATCGCAGGTCGCCGCGCTGCAGGTGGAAGCGTTCAGTCCGCCGGTCCTGCCCGATGCCGAAACCGGTCTGGTACAGGTCGAACTGCGACGCAGCGGACGCACCCTGGCGCTGCCGCGCGGCACGTCGCTGCTGCAGGCGCTGGAAGCGGAGGGGCTGCGCCCGGCCAGCGGCTGCCGCATGGGCATCTGCAATACCTGCGTATGCGGCAAGGCGTCCGGCGTGACCCGGCACACCCTCACCGGCGAGTACGCGGCCGAACCGGCCACGCAAGTGAAGCTGTGCGTGAACAGCGCCAGCACCGACCTGATCCTGGAGCTGTAAGCATGTCATCCGTCAACAACCGCGTACTCTCCGCCGCCGAACTGCAGTCTTTCGGCGCTGAACTCGACGCGCTGCGCGCGCGCCAGCTGGCGACGCTGGGCGCTGCCGATGCGCGCTACATCCGCCGCGTGGTGGCCGGGGTGCGCTGGACCGGCGTGGCCGGCCGCGCCCTGCTGTTCCTGGGCGCTTTCGTGCACAGCGTGCTGATTCCGGCGTGGATCGCCGGCGTGGTGCTGCTGGCACTGTCCAAGATCCTGGAGAACATGGAGCTGGCGCACAACGTCATCCACGGCCAGTACGACTGGATGGGTGATCCGCAGCTGCAGGGCAGCACCTACGAATGGGACATCGTCGGCACCGCCGACAACTGGCGCAAGACCCACAACTTCCGCCACCACACCTATACCAACGTGCGCGGGCTTGACGACGACATCGGCTACGGCCTGCTGCGCATCTTCCCCGAGCAGCGCTGGCGCCCGTTCTTCCTGCTCCAGCCGGTGGTGGCGGTGGTGTTCGCGCTGCTGTTCGAATGGGGCATCGCCATCCAGGACCTGCGACTGGGCCGCTGGTTCGCCGGCAAGATGACCTTCAAGCAGCTGCGTGCACAGTTCCGTCCGGTCGGCCGCAAGATGGGCCGGCAGATGTTCAAGGACTACCTGCTGTTCCCGGCACTGGCTGGCCCGTTCTTCCTGCCGGTGCTGCTCGGCAATGTGGCGGCCAACCTGATCCGCAACGTGTGGACGTACGTGATCATCTTCTGCGGCCACTTCACCGCCGATGCCGAAACCTTCCCGAAGGAATGCGTGCGCGATGAGACGCGCGGCCACTGGTACCTGCGCCAGCTCCGCGGCTCGTCCAACCTGACCGGCGGCAAGCTGATGAACCTGATGTCGGGCAATCTCAGCCACCAGATCGAGCACCACTTCTACCCGGATATCCCGGCCAACCGTTATGCCGCCATTGCCGTGGACGTGAAGCGGATCTGCGCGCGCTACGGCCAGCACTACAACACCGGCTCGCTGCCCCGGCAGTTCGGCCAGGTGATGTGGCGGATCGTGCGCCACGCCTTCCCGAGCCGACCGTCGCGCGCGCCGGCACTGGCGCCGGTCGGGCAGGGCAGCACGCAGCCCGGCTGAGCGGCGCGGCCGGTCAGAGCTGCCGTTCCCACTGCACCCGCCACAGCGGGACACCGCTGCGCCGCCGTTCCAGCGTTTGCCGGCCCAGCGCGTCCCGCAGCTCCTGCCCGGACACCAGGTCGCGCTGCAGCAGATTGTTGGCGCTCAGACGCAGCTTGCTGCGCGTCGACAGCGTCCACAGCACGTACAGGTCCAGTTCGCGTCCATCAGCGGTCGTGTCGATCTGCCCGGCGGTGATCCGCGTGGGGCCGCCATTGCGCCAGGTGTAGGTGATCCCGGTGGTCCAGCGCGTGTTGAGCCGGTAGTCGGCGCCCACCGTGCCGGTGAAGCGCAGTTGTTTGTCCAGCCGGTTGTCCGGCGCTGGCACGTCCTGCACCTGCGACCAGTTGCGGGTGGCATTCGCGCGCAGCGTGACCTCCGGTGCGGCGTCGATCCAGCGTGCCAGTGCGAGCTGCGCATCCATCTCCAGGCCCGTGCTGGTGGCATCGCCGCCATTGCGGGGCGATGCGACCCAGCGTCCATCGATCAACGTCGTCTCGGTGCGCACCACGTTGCGGATGCGGCGCGCATAGGCGCCCAGGCTGAGCTGGGTGCCCTCCCTGCCCTGGATCTCGTAGGCGATGTCCACCCCGGTGGCCAGCTCCGGACGCAGGGCGGGGTTGCCCTGCTCGTCCGGATTCAACGGGCGGTTGTTGGTCGAGGTGTACGGGCGTGGAATCAATGAGGCGAGCGTCGGCGACTTGTAGGTGCGGCTCACTGCCACCCGCAGCTGGTCGTCCCGGCCCGGCACCTTCCACAGGGACTGCAGCACGGGCGACAGCACGTGGTCGCGTTGCTGGACCGCGGCAAAGCCACTGCCGACGCTGCGCGTGTCGATATGCTCCCAGCGCAGGCCGAGGTACAGCGACCAGCGGGGGCTGAGCTGCATCTCGTCCTGGCCGTAGAGTGCAAGCCGGCGTACCCGGGCATCGAAGGAAAGGTCACTGGCGCTGCCGGGGGTGCCACCGATCGGCAGCAGCCGCTGCAGGCGCGTTTCATCACGTCCGTCCACGCTGGCTTCCCACCCGAGTTCCACAGTGTGCCGTCCGTGGGCGGGCAGCGCGTACTTGCCGGTGCTGTTGATGTTGTGCACGCGCAGACGGGCGTCGGTGTGGTCGTCCAGGTTCTGTGTACCCACCGTGTCGTAGCCCTTCTCGCGATAGCGGTAGCGCTCGCGATTGCCGCCCACGGCCAGTTTGCCGACGAAGCTGCCGCCAGCAGCCAGGCCGTGCGTCCAGGTGGCGCTGCCGCCGAGCTGGGCAACGTCGATCTCCGTCCGCTGCCGGTAATGGTCGTGCTGCAGGGGAGGGCCCAACAGGGTGTTCCAGTCGATGTCGACCGCGCGGTGGAAGCGGCTGGCGTCGGCCAGTGCCTGCAGCGTCAGCGAATCCCCGTTGCCCAGCCGCAGGTCCAGGCTCGGTGCCAGCGACACGGCTTCGCGTGCGCCACGGGCCTGCAACCGGCTGTCGCGCAGCATCGTGGTGCCACCGGCATTGTCGTGACCGGTTTCGGTGGTGCGTTCGTCAACCTGGAACGCCCGGCGCGATGCGGTGGCGGTCACCGTGCTGCTGCGATCACGGCCATTGCGGCTGCGCTGCCAGGTCAACGAGGGCGTGTTGCGGCCGTTGGACACGCCCCACGCGGCGGTCAGCGATGCGGCGTCCTTGCGTGCGCCGGCCACCAGCACAATGTTGAGCGTGCCGGCGATCGCTTCGCCGCGCAGGTCGGCAGTGGGAGCGCGGAGGATCTCGATGCGTTCGACCATCGCCGGAGTGAGTGCGTCCAGATCGAATCCCAATGGAGCGCGCTGGCCGTTGATCAGGATCTGGGTGTAGCCGTTGCCCAGTCCACGCAGGGAAACCGTGCCCGCACGCCCCGGTGCGCCCGGCACGACGCTGATGCCCGGCAGGCGCTTGAGCGCATCGATCAGCGCAGGGTCGCCGTACTGCCGCAGCTCCTGCGCACCGATCACGATGCGCGTGGCGGTATCGTCGCGGCGTGCGTCGTAGGACGCGGCCTGCACCTGCACGGTGTCCAGCGTGGTGGGTGGGGAGGTGGACGGCGCGGGCTGTGCAGCGGCGGGAACGACGGCGTACAGCGGCAGCATCAGGGCGAGCGGGTACAGGGCGGAACGGGGCATGCGCGAGGTCCGTGCAGTGGGCTGGCGCAGGCATGCGATGGGCAATACCCACCCCTCCTGCGGCCAGGAAGGCGAAAACGAACGGCAACGGTGGATCGAACGGCGAGGTGTGGCGGGCGGTCAGTTCAAGTGGTGCTGGGGGTCGACGCGTTCGCCGTGACGCAGCATCTCCATATGCAGGTGCGGCCCGGTGACCCGTCCGCTGCTGCCGCTGCGGGCAATCTGCTGGCCTCCGCGCACCCGTTGGCCAGCCTGCACGTCAGTGGCATCGAGGTGGGCGAACAGCGTCTGCCAACCGTTGCCGTGATCGAGTACCACGACCGTGCCGTACTGCGGTCCCTCGGGATACGCATCGGTGGCGATGAGCACGGTGCTGTCAGCGGGCGCCAGCACGGGCGTTCCGACGCGGGCGCTGAAGTCGGTGCCGCGATGCGCGCGCTGGCGGATACCGCCGGTATCGCCGAACTGGCCGGTGATCCTGGCCTGGGCCAATGGCGCGGCAAACCGCAGCGGCGGTGGAATGCGCAGTGCGCCGCCTGTTGCCGTGGTGGTGCGAATCCCGGCCACGGCGACGATCTGTGCCGGTGTGGTGGCTGCAACGGCCTGGGCCAGGGTGAGCATGGCACCCGCCGCGAGCGCGCCGGCACCGAGCAGGGCGCATGCAGCGCGCGGCAACCGGCGCGCACCATCGCCCTGCAGCATGTGCAGGATGCGCAGGCGGTGGCCGGCCACCTCACGGTGGGTCAGCGCGTTGAGCGCAGTGGGCGCGCCGCCATGCCCGGCCATGCGCAGTGCCTGGAGGTAGGCGCTGGCGAAATCGCGTCGGGCGTCGTCGTCGCCCTGCAGCGCCTCGGCATCGCAGTGCAGTTCGACGGCCATCTGCACGCGCGCGGCGATCAGCCGCACGAAGGGGTTGAACCACAACAGCACGCCGGTCACCGCCATGACAGCGGCCCGCTGCGGGTCGCGACGCGACAGGTGCGCGGCCTCGTGGCGCAGGACCAGGCGCAGCTGGCGGTCGTTGAAGCGCAGCAGCGCATCGGCGGGCATCACCACGGTGGGATGCGGCCAGCGCACGGCGAAGGGGGTCATGGCCTGACCGGTGACCCGCAGTGCAATCCCCTTGTCGGCCAACTGACGTGCCGTGTCGCCACTGAGCCTGCCGGGCCATGCACTGTCTGCGACTGGCGTGGCAAGGCGCACGATCCGTGCGGCGCTGCGCATGCCGCCGAGCAGGCGCAGCAGCAGCACGGTGGCCACGCCAAGATAGGCGGCCAAGGCCACGTGGGTCAGCGACGGCCATCCGAGCCCGGCCATCGGCGCCGGGATGGTGGTGCCGCCAGCGGCTCCTTCGTCCAGCGCAATCGGCAGGGACAGCGGCGCGGGCAGGGCGGCGAGCTGCATGGGGGCGGCAGTGGCCAGCGCGACGGCCAGCAACGGTGGCACCACCGCAAGCAGCCAGATCCCGAGCCAATAGCGCGGCGTGGCAGTGGAGAGCCGCAGCAGGCGGTGCAGCGCGATGCCCAGCGCCCAGGCCAGACCGGCTCCGAGCAGGCTGCCGGACAGGTGCAGAACCCACGGCGACAGCGCAGACAGACTCATGGCTGCAGATCCTGGTCGGGATCGCGCAGCAGTGCCTCCAACTGGGTCAGTTCGGCGTCGCTGAGCAGGCGGCTGTCGGCGAACGCCTGCACCGGGAGTGCGCCGTCGATCTCAAGCACACGTCGGGCGAAGTCGGCGCTGAGCGCCGCCAGGGTGGCGACCTTGCTGGCCCTGGCCCGATAGACGTTCAGGCCATGCTCGGCGACTTCGGCGACCAGGCCCTTGTCGACCATGCGCTCCAGCGTTTTGCGCGTGGACGAGTAGGACCACGCCAAGGTGGCGGAGACGCCGTTGTGCAGTTCACGGGCACTGCAGGCGCCACTGCGCCACAGGCACTTGAGCAGTTCCAGCTCGGCATTGGACGGCGTTGGCAGTCGGGACATGTCGGTCACGGCATCCGGGAGTGATGTCGCAAGTGTGCGACAACTGTCGCACGCCATGCAAGGCCCGCTGCTGACGCTCAGTCGTCCACGGCAAGGGGGCCTTCAGCCAACGGCACCCGGCGGCCGTCGAGCAGGCCCCGGCTGAGCACCCCTTTCTCGATGAACAGCAGTTCGCCGTTCTCGCCGTCCTTGATGCTGCTGTCGATGGCGATGATGCGGTCGCCGTGGAAGCTGCTCACGTGCGGCATCGATGTGTGGCCCACCACGATGCGCGCCAGGTCCAGCTGCGTGAGCAGCGCCTGGACCTGATCGGTATCCAGGCGGCCATCGAAGTAGCCGCGGTACCAGATCGGACTGGTCTTGCCATCAAACAGGCGCGCGCTGTCCGGCGCGGCGTTGACCTGGTCGCGGGGCAGGCCGAGCGACGCCTGGTAGGTGGCATTGGTGGTGGCCATGTCGCGCACCAGGTCCAGATTCTCCGGTGCGATGCCACCGTGCAGGAACAGCGTGTCGCCGATCTGCAGCAGCGCCGGGCGGGTGCGCAGCCACTGGCCGAGCGTGCTGTCGGCCCCGTACAGCGCGGGATAGGATCGACCAAGCAGCGCGGCGCTGCGCAGGTATTTCGGGTTGACGTAGCGCAGGTCGTCGTAGAGCACCATCGTCTCGTGGTTGCCGAGCACGAAATGCACGGCACCGCCGGCCTCGCGTGCCTGCTCCTGCAGGCTGTAGAGCAGCCAGAAGGCTTCCGTCACCTGCGGCCCGCGATCGAAGACGTCGCCGGCGACCACCAGCGTGGCATCGCCGAGCGACCAGCGGTCTGCCGCATCGATCACACGATGGGCGTGCAGCAGCCTGACCAGCAGGTCGTACTGGCCGTGGATGTCCGACAGCGCGACGATGCGCGGCGTGGCCGGCAGCCGCGCCGCAGCGGCGGTCTGCGCGGGTACCACGGTGAGGGGATGGGCGTAACCGCATTCCGGTGCGATCACGGTACCCGCGCGGCGGGCGGGCAGGGTGCGGCGCACCACGTGGTCGTTGCACACCCACTGCGCCTCCAGGCCCGTTGCGGTGGTGAACACGTACGGGCCATCGGCGTCCACGTGGTCGGCGGGCGGCGGTACCTCGCGCGCGGTCGCAGCGAGCGGCACCAGCAGCAGCATGACGCGCAGTCCGCGCAGGACGCCGCAGGACAGGACGGAACGGGTGGACATCGGGGACTCCTTGCAGGTGCGGGCAGACGCGCCGCGACCGGCGATGCTACGCCGCCCCGCCGCCGCGGACCACGCATCATGCGGCGGCATGCCTTGCCGCACGCCACGATCGGCTGGCTTGCCTGCCGCACGCAGCGCAGGCTAAATATCGGTCGGCTGCTGCCGATAGCCATGCGGTGACCTGCGCACGGCAGTGGGCGGTGGTCAGGGCGAGATGGCAGCTGTGGTCGATGGGCCACGGATCTTCAGGATGAAGCGGAGCAGATGTTGAGAAAGGACGCGAAGGGAACGTTGGCCCGCCAGTGGGCCCTGCTGAACATGCTGCCGCCCGCCCCCCAGCGGATTACCGCCGGCGAACTCGCCGACCGCCTGGCGTCGGACTACCCGATCACCAAACGGTCGGTCGAACGTGACCTGCAGGCACTGTCGGCGGTGTTCCCGCTGGAATGCGACGAGCGCGAGCGGCCCTTCGGCTGGAGCTGGCAGCGCGATGCAAAGGCGTTCTCGCTGCCGGGCATGTCGGCCATCCAGGCGGTGGTGCTGCTCACTGCCCGCGGCCACCTGCGTGATCTGTTGCCGCTGCACCAGTGGCGCGAGCTGGAGCCACTGTTCCAGCAGGCCGAGCGCACCCTCGCCAAGGGACTCGGCCGCAGCGCGACCGCACGCTGGGATGCCCGTGTGGCGCGCGTGGATGCCAACCAGCCGTTGATTCCGCCGCGCATCGACGATCAGGTCCTGCTCGCGGTTCACCAGGCGCTGTACGGCGGGCAACAGCTGCAGGTGGACTACCTCGCGCGTGGCCGCGCCCAGGCCCGCACGCATGTACTGCATCCGCTGGGCATCGTGCTGCGCGGCCCGATCACGTACCTGGTCGCGCGCATCGACGGCAGATCCACGCGCAGCATGCTGGCGCTGCATCGCATCGCTGCCGCCGTGCGGCTGGACGCCGATGCCGACAGTGGCGACGCTGCCGCCCTGGCGTCCGCGCTGCCGCAGGTGGCGGCGGGCTTCGAACGGCACGGGCGGATCGCGTTGTCGCTGTGGGTCGATGCCGCGCTCGGCCAGCACCTCGGCGAGGCAGCCCTGGCGATCGACCAGGAACTGACCCATGACGCCGCCACCGGCGGATTCCACCTGCATGCCGACGTTGAAGACACCTCGCAGCTGCGCTGGTGGTTGATGGGCCTGGGGCCTTCCGTGCGCGTGCTGGCCCCGACCGCGCTCGCCGATGCGCTGCGCCTGCAGCACCTGCGCAGCGCCTTGCAGGGGCTGTCGCCCGACGCTGCGGCGCAGCTTGTCGCAGCCGCGTGTTCGGATGGCGTCCCCGGCTGATCCGGCGGTTGCCGCGCATGTCCGCGCCCTGCCACTTCTTTCCCGATTCTTCAGCAACGCATGAAAATGGACAGTCACGTGACCACCGACCTGGACTCGCCGACGGATATCTACCGGCATGTTGCGCGCGACGTCGAAGACATTCTCACCCGCTTCGATGTCCCGTCCGCCCACCCGCAGCTTGAGGCGCATACGCGCGCCGCCGTGGCGCTGCTGGCCGATTTCCGCCAGCGCATCGATGAGCAGGTGCAGGCGCTGGACCGCAATGCGGAATGGGATGCCTTCACCATCGCCTTCTACGGCGAGACCAACGCCGGCAAGTCCACGCTCATCGAAGCGCTGCGCATCGCGCTCGGCGAAACCAGCAAACGCGATGCACAGCAGGCGTTCGAGCAGCTCCAGCGCGAGCACGGGCTGGGTGAGGCGGACATCGCCGCACTGGAGGGACGCATCGACGAGGCGCGCCATGCACTCGCGGCGCTGCAGGCCGGGCAGGAGACGGCCATGATCCAGTACGATTCGCGCCAGACCGCGATGCTGGATGACATCGCCACCTTGCAGGCCGAAGCGGCCTCGGCGCCTGCGTCGTCGTGGTGGACACGCCTGCTGGCGGTCCTTCGTCGGACCCCGAAGGACACCCGGCTGCACGACGCCCAGCGTCGGCTGGCAGATGTGAACGCCGAGCGCGAGGCGGCGCGCCAGTCGCAGCAGGCGCGGGTGGCCCAGGTGCGGCAGCAGCTGCTGGAAGACGAGCAGCGGCAGATGCGCCAGCGCGAAGCGCTGCAGCAACTGACCGATTACGCGGACGGCGGCATCATCGGCGATGGGCGCTCGGACTTCACCGTCGCCACCGGGCGCTTCGCCTTCGAAGCCCACGGCCACTCGTTCGTGCTGCTGGACGTGCCAGGCATCGAAGGCGACGAGGCCAAGGTGCACGACCACATCGACAGTGCGGTACAGACCGCCCATGCCGTGTTCTACGTCACCGGCAAGCCGACCGCACCGCAGAAGGGCGAGGCCGGGCGGCCGGGTACGCTGGAGAAGATCGCACGCCATCTGGGGCCGCAGACCGAAGTCTGGACGCTGTACAACAAGCGCGTGACCAACCCGATGCAGCTGCAGGCCGCCCGGCTCACCAGCGAGGACGAGGCGGCCAGCCTGGCCGACCTCGACGGGCGCGTGGCCAGCGTGCTGGTTGACCAGTACCGCGGCAGCCGCACGGTCAGCGCGCATCCTGCCTTCCTGGCAAACGCACGGCACCTGGTGCCCGGCTCGGACATCGCACGCACCCAACGCAAGTTCCTGGACCGGATGACGGCCGATGAACTGCTGCTGCGCAGCGGTTTCACCGCGTTCCAGACCTTCCTGACCACCGAGCTGGTGGACGACTGCAAGGCCAAGATCCAGCGTTCCAATTTCAACAAAGCGCGCGAGGTGGTGGACACGGTTGCGGCGAGCATCGCCACGCTGCAGCAGGAGCGGTTCCAGCCGCTGTCCACCAGTCTGGCCGAGGACGCCGACGGCGCCGTGCGCCAGATCGGCCTTGCGGTGAAGTCGATGCGGGCGCGGCTGCGCGACAAGGGGCGGTCCTGCATTGCCCGCTACACCGTGCGCGTACGCGAGCATATGTACGCCTACATCGAGGGCGACCACGGCAATGAGGCGTTCACCCGTACGCTGGAGGACTGCATGGCGCGCGAAGCCCAGCAGCTCGTGGAGGATGTCGGCGTTGCGATGGCCGCACAGCGCGACCGCCTCGAACAGGAGATCGCCTCGATCATCGAGACGTTCCGGCAGCAGGCGGAGGAACTGCTTGACGCGTGCCGCGGCATGGCCGTGGGCGGCCTGGACAGCCGCATCAACCTGAAGATCAACATCGATCATGGGATCCAGATCGGCAGCCTCATCGCCACGCTGATCGGCGGTGCTGTGCTGCTCTGGACCCCGGCGGGCTGGCTGCTGATGATCCCGTCCGCGCTGACGCTGGCGTTCTCGGCCTACAAGGCGATCCGTGGGTTCCTGAGCAGCGAGTTCCGCCAGACGCAGCAGCGCAAGACGGTCGACGAGAACATCGCCAGCGCGGCCGATCAGCTCAAACGTCGTCTTGAGGACGGGCTGAACGAGGCCTTCGCCGAGCTGGATACCGTGGTTGCCGGTATCCAGGCATCCCTGCGCGCGCCGGTCGAGCAGGTCGATCATCTCAACCAGGTGCTGATCACATCCACCCGCAACCTGCAGCAGCTCTCCTCCCGGATCCACGCACAAGGAACCCTTTGATGGAAACCACATTGAGCGCCTTCAAGGCGCAGCAGTCCCAGGCCAGTGATGTGCTGGGCAAGTTGATCCAGTTCCTCGAGCGCGGCAGCGCGCTGGGCATCACGCTGGAGCCGTCGTTGATCGACAAGCTCGTGGCCGTGCGCGACGGCATCGCGGGCGAGAAGCTCAAGGTCGCCCTGATCGGTGGGTTCTCCGAAGGCAAGACCTCCATCGCGGCGGCGTGGCTGGAGCGGCTCGACGAGGCGAGCATGAAGATCAGCCACCAGGAGTCCTCCAACGAGGTGAAGGTCTATGACGTGGGCGACGACTTCACGCTGATCGACACGCCGGGGCTGTTCGGCTTCAAGGACCGGATCAGTGCCGACACCCACGAGGTCGAGAAGTACAAGGACATCACCCGGCGCTACGTCAGCCAGGCGCATCTGGTGCTGTACGTGATGAACTCGGTCAATCCGGTCAAGGAAAGCCACCGCGACGAGCTGATCTGGCTGTTCCGCACCCTCGACCTGTTGCCGCGCACGGTGTTCGTGCTGAGTCGCTTCGATGACGTGGCCGACGTGGAGGACGAGCAGAGCTACCAGGCGGCATTGGCGATCAAACGCGACAACGTCGCCGGACGCCTGACCGACCTGCTCGCACTGGACGCGGCCGAGCGAGCCGACCTGTCGATTGTGGCAGTGGCGGCCAACCCCTTCGACATGGGATTGCCCCATTGGCTGTCACAGCTGGACACCTACCATCGGCTGTCGCGCATCGGGGTGCTGCAGCAGGAAACCCGGCAGCGCATCGCACGCAGTGGCGGGGCGGTGGCGCTGGTGGAAGAGGCCCGCCGCAGCGTGATCCGCGATGTGCTGGACAAGCAGCTTCCGGTTGCCCGGCAGAACGATGCGCGCATCGCCGAGAAGCTGCAGCGCGCCGAAGCGCTGTCCGAGCGCATGAACCAGCAGCTTGTCCAGGCCAGGGGCGATGTCACCGAGACGCTGGTCGAGCTGCGGGGTTTCGTTGCCGACTTTTTCGCCGGGCTGATCCTGCAGGCCAAGGGCGTGGACCGCCAGACCTTCACCGACTTCTACGAGCGCGAGATCGGCGCCGACGGCATCATGCTGTCCACCCGCCTGCAGAACGAGTTCGAGCAGCGCGTGAAGGGTGTCAACCTGCAGATGGCCAAGGTCCAGCTCGACGTGGATACCGAGGTCAACCACATCAATGCGGTGATGCGCGACATGGGCAAGCAGGGCCTGCAGTACGTCCTGAAGGGCAATCTGATCAACAACGGCTCGGTACTGGCCGCCCGAGATGGCATCGTGGGGGCAGCCAAAGCGCTGGGCATGGACGGCGTGGGCAAGGCGCTCAAGTTCAAGCCCTGGGGAGCGGTCAAGTTCGCCAAGGCGGCCAACGGCGCGCTGGTGTTCGTGGGCGCCGCGATGGAAATCTGGGACAGCTGGAACGAAGCCCAGCGCGAGAAAGCCTTCCAGACGCTCATCGCAACGATGGTGACCTCGTTCGAGGACCAGCGCGCGGACCTGCTGACGATGCTGCAGGGCGAGCAGGCCGTGCCCAGTCTGTTCCCGGACTACCAGGCGCTGGAGGCCCGCGCACAGGCCATGCAGGCCGAAACGGCCGTGGTGAAGGAGCGTCGCCAGCAGTTCCAGGCCTGGAACGAGGAAGCGCTCGCGCTCGACGCCGAGCTCAAGCGGCTGCCCCACTGAGGCATCAAGCGGGCCGGTGGCGCTGCGACGCAGATCGTCGCGCCACCGGGCCACGATACAGGCTCCTCCAACGCTGTAAAGGAAGTGCCATGCTGAAGAATGCCCTTGCCCTGGTCGGTTTGTGGGTGGTGATCGCAAAGACCCAGGCGTTGATCGAGCGGGTGCGCGATGAAGCGGCGGCCGACTGACCGCCCCACAGCGGCACTCACATGATCCGTCCTCCCGCCCGCATGTACCTCTGCCCCGCGTGCCGCTGGTTCCGCTGGGTCAGCCCGCGCAGTGACTGCCTGCTGGGAGGCGTGGACGTTGTCCGCCGCTGTCCCCGCTGCGCGTCGGCCGTCATTTCCTTCGGCGGCGACTGGCGCAGCCTGCTGTCGCGCTGGCTGCGCCGTCGAGCGCAGTGATGCCCCCTCAGCCGCGCTGCAGACCGCGTCTGCCGGGCGGCTCGGGCAGGTCGTCGTTGGCCAGCACGACCTGGTTGCGGCCGCGCTTCTTGGCCTGGTACATGGCGGCGTCGGCGCGGGCCATCAACCGTTCGTAGTCCGGGTGACCCTCATGCGCGGCCACGCCGATGCTGGCCGTAAGTGCCAGCGGCTGCCCGTTGGCGAGCTGCGCCGGGGTCTGTGCGATGTGCTTGCGCAGGTTTTCTGCGATCACCTCGGCCTGTGCCGCCGTGGCAGCCACCAGCACCACCACGAACTCCTCGCCGCCGTAGCGGAACAGGTAGTCGCTGCCGCGGGTGAGCTGGCCGAGCAGGGCGGCGACGTGCTGCAGGGCGCGGTCGCCGCCGTCATGGCCGTGCGCGTCGTTGATCGCCTTGAAATGGTCCAGATCCAGCAGCAGTACCGAGAACGGCGTGTGGGTGCTGTTGGCCAGCTCGATTTCCCGGCGCAGCACGGTCGGCAGGAAGCGCCGGTTGAGCAGGTTGGTCAACGCATCGCTGCCCGCATCCAGCTCGCCGATGCGTTCGAAGAGCATGCTCATCAGCGTCCGTATGCGCGCCAGCTGCTCGCGGATGCCCTGCAGGGCGGCGAAGCGCGCGCCCACGTCGGCATGCGCCTGGGCGGCACGCAACTGCGCATCCACCGTGGCGATCAGGGCACCGACCTGCGCGGTCTCGCTGCTTTCGCCGAAGCTGGGAATGCCCTTGTGGGTGAACCACAGGCCGAACTCGGAGTGCGCCAGGTCGACGGTGTCGGCGTCGCTGGCCTGGCTGGCAATCGCGTAGAGCAGCGCGTTTTCCCAGTCGAGCAGCAGCGCACGCTGGCGCTCGCGTTCGGTGCTGACGTTCTGTACCAGTGAGAACAGGCGGTAGGCTGCATCGGTGCGCGAGGAGCGCTCGCGCGCATGCGTGTACGCCAGCGTCATGCCTTCCAGCGCGATGTCGACCGAGGCGCTCAGACAGGCGATTGCCTCGAACGCCACCGCACTGCTGGGTGCCTGCGCCACGATGCGCTCGAACAGGCGCTGTTTGAGCACCCGCGCGCCGCGCGTGACCAGATCCACCGGAATGCCCACGCGCGCGTGCACATCGCCGATCACGCGCTGCGCCGCCACCAGCGCCGGGATACTGGCCGGGGTCGCGGTGAGCAGCTGGCACAGCCAGCGCTGCATGGCCGGTTTCAGGCGCAGGCGGACCTGGTCGTGCGACAGGAAGCGGCTGGCGCGCGGGTCCTCCAGCAGTACGTCGTAGAAGTGGTGGGCCAGCTCCGGCGGCGAATCGGCGGCCAGGGCGCACAGCAGCGACGCGGCCGCCGCGCCGGTGGACTGCAGGGTATGTTGCCAGGCATCGGCCAGCGGTCGGCTGGCCTCGTCCAGGTTTGGAACGTTATCCACGATGATTGCTCTTCCCGCCACACAGGCCGTCGAACGTTAGCGGCCGTGCGCGGCTGTAATGAAGTTACAGAATGAACGCCGGCACAAGTGTAATAGTCTCCGCCGCACGCCCTGCTTAACCTGCGCTCCTTGTTCCGGAGGTACTGTCATGGCCCACGATCACGATCACCTGCCCAGCGAGATCCGCCACGAGAAGCCGTTGTGGTGGGCGCTCGGGTTGACCACCACCTTCCTGCTGGTCGAGGTGGCGGGCGCCTTCTGGACCAACAGCCTGGCACTGCTGTCCGATGCGGCGCACATGGCCACCGATACCCTGGCGCTGATGATCGCGCTGGTGGCCGTGCGGCTCAGCCGGCGCCCGCCCGATGCCAAGCGCACCTATGGCTATGCGCGGCTGGAAGCGCTGGGCGCGATGATCAACGGCGGCATGCTGTTCGTGGTGGCCGGCTACATCCTGTACGAGGCGATCGAGCGGTTCCGCGCGCCACAGGAGATCGCCTCCACCGGCATGCTGGTGATCGCCGCGTTCGGCCTGGTCATCAACCTGATCTCGATGCGCCTGCTGCGAGCCGGCAGCGGCGAGAGTCTCAATGTGAAGGGAGCCTACCTGGAAGTCTGGGCCGATATGCTCGGCTCGGTGGCGGTGATCCTGGGGGCGCTGCTGATCCAGTGGACCGGCTGGAGGCCGATCGATCCGATCCTGGCGGTACTGATCGGGCTGTGGGTGCTGCCACGCACCTGGGTGCTGATGCGCGAGGCGATCAACGTGCTGCTGGAAGGCGTGCCCAAGGGCATGGACGTGGCAGCGGTGCGCACCGCGCTGTGCAGCCACGACGGTGTGGTGGATGTGCACGACCTGCATGTGTGGGCGCTGGCCTCGAGCACGCCGGCGCTGACCGCGCATGTGGTGATGGGCGCCGGCGTGGACCCGGACCGGCTGCGGCGCGACCTGGGCGCGACGCTGCACGAACGCTTCGGCATCGACCATGTGACGCTGCAGATCGAAGCCGACCACTGCGGCGATGCCTGCAGTGTGGGCGCGCCGCGGCCGGCCCATGCAGACGATCATGTCGGCCACGATCACGATCACGACCACGACCACGACCACGGTACGCATGTTCACGGCGGCACGGGCGAGCGCCGCCGCAGCGGCCCGGACGCGCAGGGCCATCACGGCCACCCGCACCCCTGACCGTGGCGTACGCAGGCGGGCCGGGCGGGCTTGCCGCTACAATGCCCGCCTGCCTTGCCATCTGTCGGAGATACTGCAGTGACCCGGAAACTCGTACTGTTGCGCCACGGCCAGAGCCAGTGGAACCTGGACAACCGCTTCACCGGCTGGGTGGACGTGGAGCTGACCGAGCAGGGGCGCCGTGAGGCCGCCGCCGCCGGTCGTCTGATGCGCGAGGAAGGCCTGCAGTTCGATGTGGCGCACACCTCGGTGCTCAAGCGCGCCATCCACACCCTGCAGGGGGCACTGGCCGAGCTGGACCAGGACTGGCTGCCGGTCAGCAAGAGCTGGCGCCTGAACGAGCGTCACTACGGCGGCCTGCAGGGCCTGGACAAGGCCGAGACCGCCGCGAAGCATGGCGAGGACCAGGTCAAGATCTGGCGCCGTTCCTACGACATCCCCCCGCCGGCAATGGACCGCGAAGACCCGGGCCACCCGATCCACGACCGCCGTTACGCCGGTCTGGACCGCAATGCGCTGCCGGGCACTGAATCGCTGGCGACCACGCTGGACCGCGTGCTGCCGTACTGGTTCGATTCGATCGCTCCACAGCTCAAGGACGGCAAGACCGTGCTGGTCACCGCGCATGGCAACTCGCTGCGCGCGCTGTACAAGTACCTCAACAATGTGTCGCAGGAAGCCATCCTGGAACTCAACATCCCGACCGGTATCCCGCTGCTGTTCGAGCTCAACGACGACCTCACCGTGCAGTCGTTCCGCTACCTGGGCGACCCGGAAGCGGCACGCAGGGCCGCCGAGGCCGTGGCCAATCAGGGCAAGGCGAAGTAGCGCCCCTCCACCCGCGGCAGGTCGCGCCAGGCAAAGCCGGGCGCTGCCCGGCTGCCGTTGGCGCCCCATGTGGGCAGACCCGTGCGGACCGACGCCCCGCACCCACCGCCAGGGGGAGGCTGCCCCGCACCCCCCGTGGCAGGGGGGTGACCTTTGGCCGGTCCCGAGCTTCCCCTCCCGCGCTACGCTCCGTGATTGCCCGCCATCCGGGCGTTGCATCCATCCGTAGCCGGAGAGTCGAATGAAGTTGTCCAAACTGGTCCCGCTGGGCCTGACCCTCGCCATCGCCGCGTCGCTGGCGTCGTGCGGCAAGACTGAACCCACCCCTGCGGCCACGGCCGATGCCGATGCCGCTGCCAGGCCGGCCTTCGACCAGTCGCAGATCAAGACCGCGCTGATCTCCCTCAACAGCGCCGACCTGGACCCGACCATCGCGGCCTGCACGGACCTCAACGGGTTCGTCAACAGCAAGTGGCTCAAGGCCAACCCGGTGCCCAACGACCAGACCACCTGGGGCAGCTTCGAAATCCTGCGCGAGCGCTCGCTGGAAGTGCAGCACGCGCTGGTCCAGCAGGCGGCCGCCAGCCAGGCCAAGGCCGGTTCGGTGGAAGCCAAGATCGGCGACATCTGGAAGACCGGTTCGGACGAGGCGAAGATCGAAGCTGCCGGCATCGCGCCGCTGCAGCCGCAGCTGGACAAGATCGCGGCGCTGAAGGACACCGCCACCATCGCCCAGTACCTGCGCGACAGCCAGGCGCAGGGCCAGGGCGTGCTGTTCTCGCTGTTCGGCAATGCGGACTACAAGGATTCGGCCAACGTCATCGCCTACGTCGGCCAGGGCGGCCTGGGGCTGCCGGAAAAGGGCTATTACGTTGACGATGCGCAGGCCAAGATCCGCGACGCCTACGTGGCCTACATCGCCCAGGTGCTGACGCTGTCCGGCGTCGATGCCGAGCAGGCCAAGACCCAGGCCAAGGCCGTGCTGGACTTCGAAACCCGTCTGGCCAAGGCCTCGCTGTCGCGCATCGAGCTGCGTGACCCGTCCAAGCGCTACAACCCGATGAGCGCCGCCGAGGCCGACAAGCTGACCCCGAACTTCAGCTGGACCGCACTGTTCGACACCCTGAAGGTGCCGGCCGCGCAGAAGTTCTCGCTGGCCCAGCCGGCCTTCTTCGGCGAAGTGGACAAGATGCTGGCCGACGTGCCGGCCGCCACCTGGCAGGCCTACCTGCGCTTCCACACCATCGATGACGCTGCGCCGTACCTGAGCAGCGCCTTCGAGAAGGCCAACTTCGACTTCTACGGCACCACCCTGCGTGGCCAGAAGGAAATGCAGCCGCGCTGGAAGCGCGTGCTGGAATCGGTCAATGGCGCCATCGGCGAAGGCCTGGGCCAGCTGTACGTCGATGCCGTGTTCCCGGCCGAATCCAAGGTGGCGATGCAGCACCTGGTGGAGAACCTCTCGGTCGCGCTGAAGGCGCGTCTGGAGAAGCTGGAGTGGATGAGCGAAGACACCCGCAAGAAGGCGCTGGAGAAGTGGGCCAGCTTCACGCCGAAGATCGGCTACCCGGACAAGTGGCGTGACTGGTCGGGCCTGGAGACCAACGGCGACAGCTACCTGGCCAACATGCAGGCCGCGCGTGCGTTCAACTACCGCTTCATGCTGGCCAAGATCGGCAAGCCGGTCGACAAGACCGAGTGGGGCATGACGCCGCAGACGGTCAACGCCTACTACAACCCGACCAAGAACGAGATCGTGTTCCCCGCAGCGATCCTGCAGGCGCCGTTCTTCGACGCCAAGGCCGATCCGGCGCTGAACTACGGCGGCATCGGTGCGGTGATCGGCCACGAGATGATGCACGGTTACGACGATTCGGGCAGCCAGTTCGCCGCCAACGGCAACTTCGACAACTGGTGGACCGACACCGACCGCAGTGCTTTCACCCAGCGGACCGACCAGCTGGTTGCGCAGTTCGACGGCTATGAATCGCTGCCGGGCGTGAATGTGAAGGGCAAGCTGACCCTGGGCGAGAACATCGGTGACCTGGGTGGCCTGACCGTGGCCTACGACGCGCTGCAGATGGCGTTGCAGGAAGACCCGAAGGTGAACGTGCCGGTCGACGGCTATACCCAGGACCAGCGCTTCTTCATGAACTGGGCTACCGTGTGGCGCCGCAACTTCACCGAAGGCGAGCTGCGCGTGCGCCTGAACACCGATCCGCACGCGCCGGCAAACTTCCGTGCCAACGGCGCGCCGTCGAACATGCCCGCCTATGCGCAGGCATTCGCGTGCAAGGCCGGCGACGGCATGGTGCGTGCCGACGACAAGCGTGTCGTGATCTGGTGATCGCGCGCGGTTGATGCCCACAGAAAACCCGGCAATTGCCGGGTTTTTTGTGGGCCGACCGCAGGGACTCAGCCCAGGCCCGGTTCGCGGCGCAGCAGGTGCTGGAACGCACCCAGGACCTGTGGATCGATCATGCCGCCGGAAGCGTCTTCCAGCAGGAACATGACGCGGCTGCGCTCCATCGCATCGCGGTAGGGCCGCTCACTGGTCATGGCGTCCCAGGCGTCGACGACGGTGAGGACGCGGGCGGCCAGCGGAATGTCGCTGCCACGCAGGCCATCGGGGTAGCCGCTGCCATCGTAGGCCTCATGGTGGCCGCGGATCAGGCGTGCCACCGCCTGGGCATCGGCGCGGCCGGTAGCGGCGAAGATGCGTTCGCCGCGCTCGGGGTGCGTGCGCATGATCGCGCGCTGATCGTCATCCAGGCGTGCCGGATGCAGCAGGACATTGTCGGGAATGCCGATCTTGCCGATGTCGTGGAAGCGCGCGGCAAGGGCCAGGTGCGACAGGTCGGTTGCATCGAGGTCGCAGTAGCGTCCCAGCTGCTCGCACATCGTGCCGACGCGGTCGCAGTGGAAACGGGTATAGGGGTCGCGCATCTGCAGCGACATCGACAGCGCGTCGATAGAGCAGGCGAGGGGGGGATCGGTGGGACGGGGGAGGGGATCGGTCACGGTCACAACTTCAAGGGTCCCGGCCACCTGCGTGGCCGGGACCGGGTGGATCAATGCTTCTGCAGGTTGATGCGGTGCTGCTTGGCGTAGGCATCCTGGGCATCGCTCAGGGACTGCATTTCCACGTCCATGCGCTCACCGATGGCGGTCAGCTTCTCGGCCATCGGCGCGATCTGCTCCTGGCTGTAGCCATCCGGCAGCGCGGCGATCTGCAGCAGCACGCCGAACAGTTCCTCGGCGGTCTGCACATAGGTGCGCAGCTTCTGGTGCAGGTCCTTGGCGTCGTCGGCCGGGGGCATCTGGTCGATGCTGACCAGGCGGTCCTTCATCTCCTTCTGCGCATTGCCCAGCGCGAACGTGAAGGTGCCCAGGCCCTTGCCTTCCTGCAGTGCACGCTGCAGCTGTTCGCTCTGCGGCCCGACGGTCCATTGCTGCACGGTGCTGGTGGTGCCGTTCCAATATGCGACGTTCTCGGTGAGGTAGTCGCGGGCGCTCATGCCGCCACCACAGGCGGTCAGCAGGGCCAGCACGGCGGCCAGCAGCAGGTAATGGAATCGTTTCAAAGCAACTCTCCTTGTCGCGGGCAAAAGAACAGGGTGAGCCCCTCCGGCCCGCTGAGCGAAGGGGGTCGGGGGAGCGGTCAGCCCGGCGCGAGCGTCAGCAGCAGCGCCTTGGCGGCGCTGAAGCGGTCTTCGGGCAGGGGCAGGGGGTGGCGGATGCGCAGCTTGTCCGGGCCGTCCATGCTGTACAGCTTGGGCTGCTTCTGGATCAGCTGGATGACCGCCATCGGGTCGATGTCCGGCTTGGCATCGAACACGATGCGGCCGCCGTTCTCGCCCAGCTCAAGCTTGCGGATGCCGCGCGCGTTGGCCTGCAGCTTCAGCTCGGCCACGGCGAACAGGTGTCTGGCCGGATCGGGCAGCAGCCCGAAGCGGTCGATCATCTCCACCTGCAGTTCGCGCAGGTCGTCCGGATCGCGCGCGCTGCTGATGCGCTTGTACAGGGTCAGGCGGGTGTGCACATCGGGCAGGTAGTCGTCCGGAATCAACGCCGGCACATGCAGTTCCACTTCCGCGCCGCGCGCTTCCTCGCCGGCGTCCAGATCGGGCAGCTTGCCCAGCCGGATGCTGCGCACGGCGCGTTCGAGCAGTTCGGTGTACAGGCTGAAGCCAACCTCGGCCATCTGCCCGCTCTGGTCCTCGCCGAGCAGTTCGCCGGCACCGCGGATCTCCAGGTCGTGCGTGGCCAGAGTGAAACCCGCACCCAGTTCGTCCATCGAGGCGATCGCCTCCAGGCGCTTCTCGGCGTCGGGAGTCATCGACCGCTTGTCCGGCACCACCAGGTAGGCGTAGGCCCGGTGATGCGAACGGCCGACGCGGCCGCGCAACTGGTGCAGCTGGGCCAGGCCGAAGCGGTCGGCGCGGTTGATGATGATCGTATTGGCGTTGGGGATGTCGATGCCCGACTCGATGATCGTGGTCGACAGCAGCACGTTGAAGCGCTGCTTCTGGAAATCGAGCATCACCCGCTCCAGTTCGCGCTCGGGCATCTGCCCGTGGGCGATGCCGATGCGCGCTTCGGGCACCAGCTCGGCCAGGTCGCGCTGCATGCGGCCGATGCTTTCCACGTCGTTGTGCAGGAAATACAGCTGGCCACCACGCGCCAGCTCGCGCTGGAACGCTTCGCGCAGCAGCGCGTTGTCCCAGGCGGTGATGAAGGTCTGCACCGCCAGCCGGTTCGGCGGCGGCGTGGCGATGATCGAAAGATCGCGCAGCCCGGCCATCGCCATGTTCAACGTCCGCGGGATCGGCGTGGCGGTCAGCGTCAGCAGGTGCACGTTGGCGCGCATGGCCTTCAGCGCTTCCTTCTGGCGCACGCCGAAGCGCTGCTCCTCATCGACCACCACCAGGCCCAGATCCTTGAATTTCACGTCCGGCTGCAGCAGGCGGTGGGTGCCGATGATCACGTCGATCGTGCCGGCGGCGACTTTTTCCAGCTCGGCCTTGATTTCCTTGCTGGTCTTGAACCGCGACAGCACCTCCACCCGCAGCGGCCAGTCGGCAAAGCGGTCGCGGAAGTTGCGGTAGTGCTGCTCGGCCAGCAGCGTGGTCGGCACCAGCACGGCCACCTGCTTGCCGGCGCTGGCGGCGGCAAAGGCGGCGCGCACGGCCACTTCGGTCTTGCCGAAGCCCACGTCGCCGCACACCACCCGGTCCATCGGCTGGCTGCTGGCCAGGTCGCGCAGGGTCGCATCGATGGCAGCGAGCTGGTCGGGGGTTTCCTCGAACGGGAAACCGGCCGCGAACGGTTCGTACATCGAGCGGTCCACGTGCAGCGCCAGACCGGCACGGGCGCGCCGACGGGCCTGGATCTCCAGCAGCTCGGCGGCCACGTCGCGGACCTTCTCGGCGGCCTTGCGCTTGGCCTTGGTCCACTGCTCGCCTCCGAGCGAATGCAGCGGGGCGGTCTCGGCCGAGGCGCCGGAGTAGCGGCTGATCAGGTGCAGCTGGGCGACCGGTACGTACAGGCGGTCGCCCTTGGCATATTCGATTTCGAGGAACTCGCCCGGCATGCCGCCGGCGTCGAGCACGATCAGGCCGCGGTAACGGCCGACGCCGTGATCCTCGTGGACGATCGGCGCGCCTTCGGTGAGCTCGCCGAGGTCGCGGATGATCGCTTCGGGCTCGCGCCCGACGCGGCGGCTGCGGCGGGTCTGGCCGGCGCGCTCGGGGAACAGCTGGCGTTCGGTCAGTACCGCCAGCGCCGGATCGTCCAGCGCGAAGCCGTCTTCCAGCGGCGCCACGGTGATGGCCAGACGCAGGTCCGGCTGGGCCAGGAACGTCGGCAGGTCGGCGACCACCGGCGGTTTGAGCTCGGCGGCCTGCAGCACTTCCAGCAGCGCCTCGCGGCGACCTGGCGAATCAGCGGCGATCAGCACGCGGCCGGGATAATGGCCAATGAACGATTTCAACGCCTCGCCGGCCGGGGCATCGCGCGCGGCCACCGGCAGGGGCGGCAGCGGCTGGTCGCCCAGCGCGTGCGCCTCGGCGATGCGCGGGTGGTCGGCGGCCCACACGTCCACGCGCGGCAGGGTGTTGAGGCGGCTGTTGAAGGCCTCGGGACTGAGGTACAGCTCCTGCGGGGCCAGCAGCGGCCGTTCCACATCGTGGCGGCGCTGCTCGTAGCGGTTCTGGGTCTGCGCCCAGAATGCGGCCGCGGCGTCGCCGACGCCCGGTACCACCAGCGGCAGCACGTTGGGCTGCAGGTAATCGAACAGCGTGGCGGTCTGGTCGAAGAACAGCGGCAGGTAGTACTCCACACCGGCCGGCGCCAGACCTGACTTCAGGTCCTGGTAGAGCGCACTGCGCCGCGTGTCCACGTCGAAGCGTTCGCGCAGGATGGCGAGCACCCGCGCGATGCTGGCATCGTCCAGCGGAACTTCGCGGCCCGGCAGCATCCGTACCGCATCGACCTTGTCCAGCGAACGCTGCGACTCGGGGTCGAAGGCGCGGATCGAATCGATGTCCTCGTCCAGCAGTTCCACCCGCAGCGGCGCGTCGGCGCCCATCGGGTAGACGTCGAGCAGCCCACCGCGCACGGCGAAATCGCCCGGGTCCATCACCTGCGGGACATTGCGGTAGCCGGCCGATTCCAGGCGACGCTTCTCGGCGTCCAGGTCCAGGCGTTGTCCCACCGTCAGGTCGAAACTGCCGCCGACGATGTACTTCAGCGGCGCCACGTGCTGCAGCAGGGTCTGTACCGGCACCACGACGATGCCGCGCTTCAGCGTGGGCAGGCGGTGCAGTGCGGCCAGGCGCTGGGAAATGATGTCCGGGTGCGGGCTGAACGCATCGTAGGGCAGGGTTTCCCAATCCGGGAACGCCACCACCGGCAGGTCAGTGTCGTTCCCCAGCAGGGTACGCAGGTCCGACTCGATCTGGTTGGCGCCGTGGTTGTCGCGCGCGATGACCAGCAGCGGCCCGTCGTGGGCCTGCGCGGCACGCGCGACATACCACGCCAGCGCGGTGGCCGATGCGGGGGCGCGCCACCAGGCGCGGAGCTGTCCGGAACGAGGCAGCGGCGGTGCGGGAGGGGAGGTGCGTGACATGAACCGGCGATTTTAGCAGACCCCGCGCCAACGACCGTGGACACCGACGTGCCGGCCAGGGGCCGGCATGAGGTCAGCTGTCGAGCTCGAGCACCATGCGCACCAGGCCGGGCGTGCCCTGCGGGTGCGGGACCGGCTGGAACCCCAGCGAGGCAGCCAGCTGCTTCATCGGCTCGTTCTCTTCGGCGACATCGCCGTAGAGACGGTCCAGGTATTTGCCGCGGGCCCACTTGACCAGCTTGCGCATCAACTGGCGGCCCAGGCCCTGGCCGACCAGGAAACGGCTGACCAGGATCGCGTATTCCGCCTCCCGGGTGCCCTGGATGATCGAGGCGCGTGCGACCGCGCCGACCACGGCCTCACCGGCCGGCAACGACTCCGCCGCGACCAGGGTGATCTCGGTCTTGGGGTTGGGGTGGGTCAGCCGCTGCGTGGTTTCCGGGGACAGTTCGGTCACCGACTGCAGGAAACGGTCGCGGATCTCTTCCGGGCCGAACAGGCTGAAGGCGGCGTGCAGGGGCGCACCGTCTTCCGGGCGGATCGGGCGGATCAACAGCTCATGCCCGCTGGGGGCTTTGAAGGTCTCGTGCCAGGGCGGCATGCGGTTACGGGTAGCCATACCGGTGGTTCCTTGGTGGTCTTCGGATTCTCGCATCCCCGGGGCAGGCTTCCGTGAACGGAACGCTCACAGACCGCCGCCCCGGTGACGGGGGCTCATTCGGCCTGCTTGAGCCACTGCAGGCGGGTCGAGGCGCCGGCCTCGCCCAGGTGCTGCTTCAGTGCCGGCATGGCCGGGGCCAGGATCTGGTCGAACTGCCACGGCGGGTTCAGCAGCAGCATGCCGCTGCCATTGAGCCGCAGCGGGGAGTCGTCGGGCCGGATCAGCAGCTCGGCGGTCAGCACCGAGCGGACCGGCAGCGCCACGGCCTTGCGCAGGAAATGCAGGATGCTGCGGCGCTGTTTGATCGGGAACCAGATCGCGAAGGTGGCCTGCGGCCAGCGACCCAGGATCTCGGTCACCGACGCCAGGATGCGCTGGTACTCGGCGTCCTGCGCCTCGTAGGGCGGGTCGATCAGGACCAGTCCGCGGCCGATCTTGACCCCGTTGGCCTTGGGCGGCAGCAGGGCCTTGTTCTGGGCGTAGCCGTCGGCGTGGTAAACGCCGACCCGGGCGTCGTGGGCGAACAGGGCCTTGAGCGAGGCCACTTCGTCGTCCTGCACTTCGCAGACCGCCATGCGGTCCTGCGCACGCAGGGTCTGGGCGGTGAGCAGCGGCGAGCCGGGGTAGCTGATCATGGCCCCGACCGGATTGTCGGCCTGGACGGCCTTGAGGTAGCGCTCGATCACGGCCGGCTGCTGCGGCTGGGCCATCAGGCGCATGACCCCGTCCTCGGCCTCCAGGGTCTTGCGGCTCTCCTCGCTGGCCAGCAGGTAGCGGCCAGCGCCGCCGTGGGTATCGAGCACGAAGAACGGGCTGTCCTTGCGCTTGAAGGTGTCGAGCAGGGCAAGCTGGACGACGTGCTTGAGCACGTCGGCATGGTTGCCGGCATGGAAGGCGTGGCGGTAGTTCATCGGGGCAGTGTACGGGGCGGGGGCGCCAGCGGCTATGCTGGGCGGATGAGCCACCCCCTGCACAACGTCCTGGTGGTCGAGGACGAAACGGCCATCGCCGAGACCGTTCTGTATGCGCTGCGCAGCGAGGGCTACGCCGCCCGCCACTGCCTGCTCGGCAACGACGCCCTGGCCCGGTTGCGCCAGCAGGCCTACGATCTGGTGGTCTTGGATGTGGGCCTGCCGGACATGAGCGGGTTCGAGGTCTGCCGCAGCCTGCGCACGTTCAGCGAAGTGCCGGTGATCTTCCTGACCGCCCGCAACGACGAATTCGACCGGGTGCTCGGCCTGGAGCTGGGGGCGGACGACTACATGGCCAAGCCGTTCTCGCCCCGCGAGCTGGTGGCGCGGGTGCGGGCGCGGCTGCGGCGGGCCGGCAGCAGTGCCGCGCCCGAGAGCGCGGGCTGGCAGCAGCTCGGGCGTTTCGCGATCGACCGCGAGGGCCGCCGGATCCGTTTCGGCGAGCAGCTGCTGGACCTGACCCGTTACGAATACGCCCTGATGGCCGCGCTGCTTCAGCGCCCGGGGGCGATTCTCAGCCGGGCCCAGCTGATGGACCGCGGCTGGGACAGCGATGCCGACAGCGCCGACCGCACGGTCGACACCCACGTGAAGACCCTGCGCGCCAAGCTGCGCGCCGCAGGTGCCGATCCCGACCCGATCCGCACCCATCGCGGGCTGGGCTACGCGCTGGAGGCGTAACGGTGCGCCTGGGTCTCAAACTGTTCCTGGGCTTCTTCCTGATCGTGGGCATCGCCGCGTTCTTTGTGATGCGCATCTTCGTCAATGAAGTGAAGCCGGGCGTACGCCAGGCGATGGAGTCGACCCTGGTCGATGCGGCCAACGTGCTGGCGGAAATGGCGGCGGCCGATCTCAAGGCGGGCACCCTGCGCAACGGCACCTTCGTGGCCAATCTGGCGCGCGCACAACAGCGCGATCCCAAGGCGATGGTGTGGCGCTTTCCCAAACGCACGCTGGACTACCAGGTGACCATCACCGACGCCAAGGGCATCGTGGTCTACGACTCCCGGGGCCGTGACGTCGGCCGCGACAACTCGCGCTGGAACGATGTCTACCGCACGCTGCGCGGCGAGTACGGCGCACGCTCCAGCCCGGAGACACCGGGCGATGACACCCATTCGGTGATGCATGTGGCCGCGCCGATCCTGGACCCGGCCGATGGGCGCACGCTCATCGGGGTGCTCAGTCTGGCCCAGCCCAACCGCAGCATCGACCCGTTCATCGCCGCCAGTCAGCGCGCGATCGTCAAGCGCGGGGCGTGGCTGATCGGGTTGTCCGCACTGATCGGCCTGCTGATGACGGCCTGGCTGATGCACGGCGTCAACCGCCTCAACCGCTACGCCAAAGCGGTGAGCGCAGGCGAGCCGGTGCCGCCGCCGAAGCCACGCCGCGACGAGATCGGCGACCTCGGTCAGGCGCTGGAGACCATGCGCCGCAAGCTGGAAGGCAAGGCCTACGTGGAGCAGTACGTGCAATCGCTGACCCACGAAATGAAGAGCCCGCTGGCGGCCATCCGCGGTGCGGCCGAGCTGTTGCAGGAGCCGTTGCCCGACCCCGACCGCGAGCACTTCGCACGCAGCATCCAGGGCCAGGCGCAGCGCCTCACCGAAACCATCGACAAGCTGCTGGCGCTGGCCGAGGTGGAGCAGTACGGCTGGCTGCAGAAGCAGGAGCGCATCGCCCTGGCGCCGCTGCTGCGGGCCGCCGCCGATGCGGTGGCCGTCAGCGCGCAGGCGGCGGGGGTGACGATCGACGTGGACGCCCCAGGCGGACCGGACCTGCAGGGCGATCGCTACCTGCTGCGGCAGGCAGTGAACAACCTGCTGGAAAACGCCGTGGCCTTCGCGCCGCCCGGCAGCCGTATCGTGCTGCGCGCAAGCCCGGCTGACGGCGGCGTCGCGCTGCAGGTGGACGACGCCGGCAGTGGCGTGCCCGAGTACGCCCTCGAGCGCGTGTTCGAACGCTTCTATTCGTTGGCGCGGCCGGCGACCGGCCAGCGCAGTTCCGGGCTCGGCCTGTCGTTCGTGCAGGAGGTGGCGCGCCTGCATGGCGGCCGCGCGCGGCTGCGCAACCGTGCCGAGGGCGGCGCGCGGGCCGAGTTGTGGTTGCCGTTGCGGCCACCGTCAGCTCCCGCCCGGCGCTGAGCGCGCCGGGACTTCACACAGACTTCAAATTCAGCACAAACCCCGCACATCGGCGTGCGCGACGCTGGCGTCCTCCCAACCGAGGACGGGCGATGAAATCCCTGAAGATGCTGTTGCGGTTCGCCATTGTCGGCGGGCTGATCCTGGTGCTGCTGATCCCCCTGGCGCTGATCAAAGGCGTGATCAACGAACGCGAGGCGTATCGCAACGAGGCCTACCAGCGTGTCGCGCAGAGCCGGGCCGGCGCGCAGACGTTGACCGGTCCGATCCGCGTGGTGCCGTGGACCGAAACCCGCGAGGTCGAAGTGGTGGACGCGGCGGGTACCAAGAAGAAGGAAAAGCAGGTCGAGCAGGGCGAGTGGCTGCAGATGCCGTCCAAGCTGCAGGTGGACGGGCGGATGCAGCCGGACGAGCGCCGTGTGGGCCTGTTCCGGGTGCCGGTGTACAGCTGGAACGCCACCATCACCGCTGAATTCGCCGACGACGACTATCCCGCCAGGGACGGTCGCGTATATGGCACGCCGTACCTGACCGTGGGCATCGCCGACGTGCGCGGGCTGGTCGGCTCGCCGCAGCTGCACGTGGATGGACGGGCGCTGGACCTGTTGCCCGATCCGGGTCCGGTGCGCAACATCTCCACCGGCCTGCACGTGGATCTGGCTCCGTTCGACGACAACCGCGGTGGCGTGCTGAAGGCCAGTACGGTGGAACTGTCGCTGGTGCTGGACGGCAGCCGCTCGCTGGCGGTGGTGCCGGTGGGCGACGACAGCCGCATCGCGCTGCGCTCGCCGTGGCCGCACCCGCTGTTCGGCGGCAGTTTCCTGCCCAACCAGCGCAAAGTGGATGCACAGGGCTTCGACGCGCAGTGGGCGGTGTCCTCGCTGGCGTCGCGGGCGCAGCAGCAGCTGCGCAGCGCTGGCGATGCCGAGATTGAGTCGGTGAGCGTGGAGCTGGTCAACCCGGTGGACGTGTACACGCAGGCCGATCGTGCCAGCAAGTACGGCATCCTGTTCATTGTGCTGACCTTCGTGGGCTTCATCCTGTTCGAACTGATCAAGCATCTGCGCATCCACCCGCTGCAATATCTGATGGTGGGGCTGGGCCTGGCGGTGTTCTTCCTGCTCCTGCTGAGCCTGTCCGAACACATTCCGTTCTGGATGGCGTACGCGGTCTCGGCAGTGGCCTGTATCGGCGTACAGGCGGTGTATCTGTCCGGGGTGCTGCACAGCTGGAAGCGCGGGCTGGGATTTGCCGCCATGCTCAGTGTGCTGTACGGCGCGCTGTACGGCCTGCTGATCTCGGAGAACAACGCGCTGCTGATGGGGTCGCTGCTGCTGTTTGCAGTGCTCGCCTCGGCGATGTGGATCACCCGCCGCGTGGACTGGTACGAACTGGGCGCCAGCCTCAAGTAAGCACGGAGACGACAATGATCACTTCCCGCCGTCTGCAGGAGCGCGCCAGCCGCGCCCTGCCGGCCCGACTGGGACGGTGTGCCGTACTGGCCGGGGAGGGCGCCGGCGACGGTTGGCCCTCCCCGCTGCAGGCCTTGCCGGGCGCGCGGGTCGCGCCCGGCCTGATGCGCTTTTCGATCGCGGCCGAGACCCGCGCCGCGGTGCTCGCCCGGGGGCTGGCGTTCCTGCGCGATGCGCGCCAGGCGCGCGGCAGCGTGCCGCAGCGGGCACGGTGCGCCGCGTACCGGCCGTGGCAGGAGGGCGCGGCCGCGCTGGCGGAGGCGGGTATCGACGGGCTCCCGGCCGACTGGCCGCAGTACACGCCGGTATACGGCACCGCCACGCTCGACCGCAGTCGCTGGCTGCTCCTGATGCCGGTCCAGGGGGTGCTCTGGTATGGCTGGCGCGCGTGAGCGTCGCGATGCCGACCATGACTCATGGCCCGCGGGCAGCGGGCATGCCGCCCGCTAGACTCGCCTGTCGCGGCGGGTGCCGTGCAACGAAGGGTGGTCGAGTTGAAGCGGAGCATGTTCAAGCGGAACGCGGTGAAGTGGGGCGTGCTTGCCCTGGCCCTGGCGGTGAGTGGCGGTGCTGGTGCACAGGCGAAGGAGCCGGTGGACCTGGACATGGTCAGCCGCATCCGGCAGGAGGCGTTCCATCGCTCGCAGGTGATGGCCACCTTCAGCCACCTCACCGAACAGATCGGTCCGCGCCTGACCAACTCCCCGGCGATGTCCGAGGCCAATGCCTGGACCCGCAGCAGGTTCACGGACTGGGGCCTGCAGAACGTGCACGACGAAGCCTTCGATGCGTTCGGCCGCGGCTGGGAATTCAGCAACGCCAACGTCGAGATGCTCAGCCCGCGGGTGACCCCGCTGTACGCGCTGCCGAAGGCGTGGACGCCCGGCACGCGTGGTCCGGTGGAAGGCGAGGTGATCAAGGTCGACATCAAGAAGCTCGCCGACCTCGACCAGTACAAGGGCAAGCTCGCCGGCAAGATCCTGCTGCTCAACGATGCGCGCGATTACGCACGCGCCAGCAGCGCCGACTCGCACCGCCACGATGACGCCGGGCTGGCCGAACTGCAGGTGTTCGCGGTGCCCAAGGACGTGGCCGACGCCAAGGCCGACCGCGCCAGGAAGGCCAGGGAATATCTGGAAAAGCAGGCGCTGACCCGTGCCACCAACGCCTTCTTCGCCGAGCAGGGCGTGCTGGCGACCATCAGCATCAGCGGCTGGGACAACGGCATCATCCGTGTCGGCGGCGGTGGGTCGCGCAAGGCCGGCGAGCCGGTCGGCGTGCCGGAACTGGCGATGATGGCCGAGCACTACAATCAGCTGGTGCGCGCGCTGGACCACAAGCAGCCGGTGAAGCTGCGCGTGGACGTCCAGGCACGTTTCACCGACGACACCGACCAGCCCGGCTACAACACGCTGGCCGAGATCCGCGGCAGCAGCAAGGCCGACGAGATCGTGATGCTCGGCGCGCACCTGGATTCGTGGCACACCGGCACCGGTGCGGCCGACAACGCGGCCGGCGTCGCGGTGATGATGGAAGCCATGCGCATCCTCAAGGCGGTGGGCGCCAAGCCCAAGCGCACCATCCGGGTGGCGTTGTGGAGCGGTGAGGAGCAGGGGCTGGTGGGCTCGCAGGACTATGTGTCGCGCCACCTGGCCCGTTACCCCGAACCGACCGACCCGCAGCAGCTGACGCTGCCGGCCTCGATGCGCGAACCGACCGGGGCGTTGCAGCGCCAGCGCGATTACGACCGGTTCTCGGCGTATTTCAACATGGACAACGGCTCGGGCCGCTTCCGTGGCATCTACGCACAGGAAAACCTGGCGGCCGTGCCGATCTTCGAGGCCTGGCTCGCACCGTTCCACGATGTCGGTGCCACCACCGTGGCCACGCGCAACACCGGCAGTACCGATCACATCGCCTTCGACCGCGTCGGCCTGCCCGGTTTCCAGTTCATCCAGGATCGCCTGGACTACTTCACCAACGTCCATCACAGCAACCTGGATACCTGGGACCACGCCGAGCCGGAGGACCTCAAGCAGGCAGCGGCCATCGTGGCGTCCTTCGTCTACCACGCCGCGATGCGCGAGGAAAAGCTGCCGCGCAAACCGCTGCTCGCGCCCTGATCCGGCGCTGCCTGCCGCTCATGGCGTGGCGGCGGTGCCGAAGGGCGCAGCCGTGCGCGCCAGGGCCAGGCGGAACTGGCGTGGCCCGGTATCGCTGCTGGCCGGCAGTTCATGCACGTGCACGGCCTGCAGGGGGGCGTGTCCGTCCTGCTCGATCGCCATCAATTGCCGCGCCAGCAGGTCCTGGGTCCGGTGGGGCCCGGACAGGACGGCCAGACACAACGACGCATCGCAGGCCAGGGTGTGCAGCGACAGCGGGGGCAGCAGGGTCGCAAGGTAGCCGTCCAGGCCTTGGTGCAGCCGCATTATGGTGCGTGGATCAGGACTGTCCTGGCGCCCTCGCCATTCCTCCAGGAGGGCATGGAACGCGGTGTCGTCGGACAGCAGTCCGCCCAGCGCACGCAGCGGGGTGTCGACCTGGCCGGGTGGCCCGGTCATCCGGCGGGACCGCAGCGTCGGCTCCAGCATGCGGGTGATCCAGGGGGCCAGGCGCGTCGCCTGGACCCGCGGCATCACCGGGCCGGGCGGGGCGGGAACCTCCGGCCAGCTGACCACTGCCATCACCGCCACCCCCAGTGCGAGCACCAGCGCGCTGGCGGGCGCGGCAACATGCAGGACGGGGGCGCGGGGGCGAGCGGGATGGTGCATGGAAACCTCCGGCAGTGCGGGTTGCAGGACGGTGGGCGTGCCACCGCGCAGCCATGAAAGCAGGGCGCGCCCTGGAAATCTTTAGGAATTGGCCGGTTTTCGCATGTGCGGCCGCAGGCGGGTAAAATTGCCGGGATTCCCGTTCCCCGAGCCCTCCATGATCTGCCGCACCCGCTTTGCCCCCAGTCCCACCGGTTACCTGCATATCGGTGGTGCCCGCACCGCGTTGTACTGCTGGCTGGAAGCCCGTCACCGGGGCGGCGAGTTTGTGCTGCGCATCGAGGACACCGACCGCGAACGCAGCACCCAGGGCGCCATCGACGCAATCCTGGAGGCGATGGACTGGCTGGGTCTGGGCTACGACGAAGGTCCGATCTACCAGACCGACCGCGTCGCCCGTTACAAGGCGGTGGCCGAACAGCTGGTTGCCGACGGTAAAGCCTATTACGCCTACGAGACCAAGGAAGAGCTGGATGCGATGCGCGAGGCCGCGATGGCCCGCCAGGAGAAGCCGCGTTACAACGGCGCCGCGCGTGAGCTGGGCCTGCCGTACCGCGACGACCCCAATCGCGTGATCCGCTTCAAGAATCCGCTCGACGGCACGGTGGTGTTCGACGACCTGATCAAGGGGCGCATCGAGATCGCCAACAGTGAACTCGACGACATGGTGATCTTCCGTCCGGATGGCTTCCCCACCTACAACTTCGCGGTGGTGGTGGACGACTGGGACATGCGCATCAGCGAGGTCATCCGCGGCGACGACCACATAAACAACACTCCGCGGCAGATCAATCTGTACGAAGGGATCGGCGCGCCGGTGCCGAAGTTCGGCCACATGCCGATGATCCTGGACGAGCAGGGCGCCAAGCTGTCCAAGCGCACCGGCGCGGCCGACGTGATGCAGTACAAGGATGCCGGCTACCTGCCCGATGCACTGCTGAGCTATCTGGCCCGGCTGGGCTGGTCGCACGGCGACCAGGAGCTGTTCACCCGCCAGGAGCTGATCGACCTGTTCGACGTGACCCACTGCAACTCCAAGGCCGCGCGCCTGGACATGGCCAAGCTGGGCTGGGTCAACCAGCACTTCCTGAAGACCGTTGACCCGGCCGATATCGCACCGCACCTGGTCTACCAGCTGAACAAGCTGGGCCTGGACCTGGCGGCAGGCCCGGCCCCGGCCGACGTCGTGGTGGCCTTGCGCGACCGCGTGCAGACGCTGAAGGAAATGGCCGAGAAGGCCGTGGTCTGGTACCAGCCGCTGACCGACTACGACGAGGCGGCGGTGACCAAGCACTTCAAGCCGGGCGCGGAACTGCCGCTGGGCAAGGCCCGCGAGCTGCTCGCCGCAGCCGGCGAGTGGACGGTCGACAGCGTTTCGGCCGCCCTGCACGACGTGGCCACCGCGCTGGAGATCGGCATGGGCAAGGTCGCCCAGCCGCTGCGCGTGGCCATCACCGGTACCCAGGTCAGCCCCGACATTTCCCAGACCGTGTTCCTGGCCGGGCGTGAAGAGGCCTTGAAACGCATCGACGTCGCACTCACTAAAGTACCGTCGGCCTGATAACCGGAGACCGCGCATGTCCGCCAAGACCGCTTGTACCGCCCCGCACCACCATGTTCACGATGCCTCGGACTTCGTGAAGGTGGTCGAACGCGTGTGCATCGAGCGCGGACTGCGCCTGACGCCCATCCGCGCCAATGTGCTGCGTCTGATCGCCGAGGCCGGAAAACCGGTCAAGGCCTACGAACTGCTGGAGTGGGTGCGCAACGGCAAGGGCGTGGGCGCTGACGCCCCGCCCACCGTGTATCGGGCGCTGGACTTCCTGATGGCCAATGGCTTTGTGCACAAGCTCGAGTCGGTCAACGCCTTCGTGGCGTGCCACCACCCGAGCAGTGCGCAGCACTCGGTGCCGTTCCTGATCTGCAACAGCTGCCACAGCGCAGTGGAACTGGAAGACCGCGAGATCGTCAGCCAGCTGGAAAAGCGCGCCAAGGAGCTGGGCTTCCAGCCGCAGGCGCAGACCCTGGAAGTACACGGGCTCTGCGCGCGCTGCGCGGGGTAACGCCGCACCCGCCGCTGGCGGGGCATCCATCCGGCAGACGCGCGGATTTCTACATGAGGCGGCTTACCTGCCGGGATCTGCCCCGGCATCGGCCGTCTCCACCCGCACCACCACCGACATGCCCGGGCGCAATCGCCTGGCCAGTGGCTGGTCGGGATCGATGGCGATACGGATCGGCAGGCGCTGCACGACCTTGGTGAAGTTGCCGCTGGCGTTGTCCGGGCGCAGCACGCTGAACTCCGAGCCGGTGGCCGGGGCGATCTGTTCGATATGGCCGTGCAGCCGCTGGCCGTCGAAGGCATCCACCGAGAAGGTGGCCGGTTGGCCGATGCGCATTTTCCAGGTCTGGCCTTCCTTGAAGTTGGCCACCACCCACAACGCATCGGGGACCAGGAACAGCAGCTGCGAGCCAGCGGTGACGTACTGACCCAGGCGGACCGACGCTTCGCTGATCTGCCCATCGCGTGGCGCGTGGATGACCGTATTGGCCAGGTCGATGCGGGCCAGCGCGAGCTGTGCCCGCGCGGTCTCCACGCGGGCTTCCAGGCCCTTTCGGGCCACCCGGGTGGAGGTGAGGGTTTCTTCGGCGATGCGGATCTGCGCCTGCGACTGCAGTACGGCCGATTGTGCGGACTGCGCGCCGGTACGGAACTTGTCACGGTCGTTGAGCGCGACCAGCTGCTGGGCTGCCAGCTCCTCATAGCGCTTGAGTTCGTTGCGCGATCGCGACAGCTCGCTCTGGCCGGCGGCAAGGTTGGCCTGCGCGGCGGCGATCTGCGCGCGGTTCTGTGCCTGGGTCTGGTCGGAATTGGCCAGCGCGGCCAGCGCGCTGTCCAGATCGGCCTGGGCCTGGGCCACTTTTTCCTTGTAGATGCGGTCATCGATGCGCACCAGTGCATCGCCCTTGCGCACGTACTGGAAGTCCTTGACCAGCACCTCGGTGACATAGCCGTTCACCTGTGGCGCGAGCACGGTGATCTGGCCGCGCACGTAGGCGTTGTCGGTGCTGACACGGGTGCTGTCGAACGGCCACAACGACCATGCACGCAGGATCAATGCGATGCCGAGCAGGGCAATCACGATCATGATCACGACGCTGCGCGTGCTGGGTTTGAGGTACTTGGGCACGCCCGACGGTGTCGCCGCGGCGGGCGTGCCGGTCGGGGCAGCATCGGTCGGCGGCGCTGGATTCACGTTCTCGGGCGTGCTGTCGTCGCGTGGCGGGGGAGTGGGCATGTCGGGACTCATCGGGTAGCGGCCGGCGGGGATGCCGGGACGGTCGGCGAAACGGCACGGCGCTGGCGTTTGCGCCATTGCTTGAGCAGGGCGGTGCGCACCGACAGCAGCAGCAACCAGCCGAGGAAGGCCAGCGCCACGGTGCCGCTTAGCGTGAACACATCATTGAACGCCCGCACATTGGCCTCGCGGCGTGTGGTCAGTGCCAGCTGCGCAGTGCCCTGCGCGCTGCGCTGCACCGGGTCGGTGATCAGGCCGGCATAGAGCTGTTGCTGCTGTTTCAGGCGCTGTGCCACCACGCCGTCGGCCGGATCGAGCTGGCTGACGAGCGCGCTGGAGTACACCTGTTCGCGGTGCAGCTGGTAGGTGCCCAGCACCGCCGAACCGGCCAGGCCACCCAGTGTCTGGGTGATCGACAGGGTGACCAGAAAGGTGATCATGTGGTCCACGCCCTGTTTCAAGGCCTGGGTGATGCCGAGCATGATCAGCGGGCCCATGAACATGCCCGCGCCGACCGAGGCCAGGAACTGGCTGGCGTAGAAGTCGTGCGGGCGGTCCAGGCTCGTCCGGCTCTGGTCGAGGAACGCGGCGCTGCCCAGCAGCAGGATCGCCATCAGCAGCTGGGGGATGATCCGCTTGGGGCCGAAGGTCAGCGACGCCGCCGCGATGCCGGTCACCACGCCGGCGAGGATCACACCGAACAGCGGGCGCATCTGGTCCGGACCCATCCCGAGCTGACGCATCAACCCGACCACGCCGTAGGACTGCTCGGTAGTCAGGAAGCGGATCAGGAACGCACCGACAATGAAGTGCAGCACCGGCAGGCTGGCCAGCCAGCGCGTCTGCAGCAACGGGTTGCGCCGGAAGTGTTCGATGATGAAGGCCGTCGTGCCCAGCACGATCGCGGCCACCAGCGCCCAGCCCAGCCAGGGGGTGTCGAACCACCAGCGTGTATAGCCCTGGGCCAGCACCACGACCAGCAGGCCCACCGCCGGCGCGAGCAGCGCAAATGTCAGGAAGTCCAACGGCTCGAACGCCTTGATCTGCGCACCCGGCGGCAGTTTGAGCACGACTACCGCAGCGAACGCGCACAGCGCCAGCCCGGCCTCGAACAGGTAGAGGTTGTGCCACTGGCCGGTGTCGACCAGTCCCGGTGACACCAGCCAGGCGATCGGTATCGCCAGCTGCGAGATGCCCACGCCGATCACCAGTAGATTTCCGGTGTAACGGCGCGGCAGGGATTGCAGCATGTACAGCGTACCCAGCGTGCTGCAGGCCGCGCCCGCGAATCCGCTGGCCGCGCGCGTCAGCACGGTGGTTTCGTAGCTGCCGACAAACAGGTGCAGTACCGCCAGGGCGGCGTACAGGCCCAGCCCGATTTCGGCAAACAGGCGGATGCCGTACTGCTGGCGGAATTTGAAGGCCAGCAGGTTGGCGGTCACATTGACCATCGCGTAGGCCGCCACCAGCCAGCTGCCCTGGGCCGGCGTGAGCCCGAGCTGGCCCTGCATGAAAGGCAGGTTGGCGGTGACCAGGGCGTTGCCGAGCCCGCCGGTGATGCCGACCAGCAGCGCCACCAGCGCATAGGCCAGGCGCCGGTGCGGCGGATGCCACGGCATGGAGGCCGAGCCGGGCAGCGTCGGTTTTTCGTGCTCTTCCCAGTCCGGTACCGGCTTGAGGTACTGCGGCATCACCCCTCCCCGTGATCAGGCCCCCGCAGTCCACCACGCAGCAACTGCAGGGCGCGCGTGGCCAGCGTGGCGCGTTCTTCCCGGGTCTTGCCACGCAGCGCGGCTCCCAGCATGCCCGAGATCAGTGAAATGTCCGTCACGTCGAGATCGGCGCGGCACAGGCCGGCGGCGATGGCGCGCTGCATGGGCGCGCGCAGGACGGCGCGGATGGTCTCACGCGCGGTTTTGATGGTGGGATCGTCCGGATCGACGGCGCGCCAGTAGTCCGACAGCGCGGGCGACTGCACGATGCGTGCGGCCATGCCGTTGAGCACCTCGAACAGGGCGTCGTCGCGGTCACCCAGCGTCTGCACCTGGCGCTGGATGCGGGTGACCGTGCGTTGCAGCAGGGCTTCCACCAGCGCCGTGCGGTCGGGGAAGTTGCGGTAGAGGGTGGCGCGCCCGACCTGGGCGCGTTCGACCACCAGGTCCAGCGGCGCGGTGACGCCGTGCTGGCCGAATACGGCATCGGCGGCGTCGAGGATCTGGGCACGGCGGGCGGCCGCATCGGCACGTTGGGTAGGCATGGCCCATGTTCGGACAGATGTGTCCGTTCTGGAAGGGGCGGACGCGTCACGTCAGGCGCACGCAGGGGGCGCCGCTGGGGTTTGTGCAGGGCGGGTGAACCCAGTGCGGTGCCGGCACGGTGGCCAGCCACGGTGAAGCCCCCGGCACTTGATCGACCTGCGTGCCACGGGGAGGGACAAGGGAAAAAAAGAGGGGGCCTTGCGGCCCCCTCAGAGTAAGAACAACGACCCCGGTCGTGAGAGGCGGGTATCAGAAGAAGGCGCGGATGCCGAAGGCCACGCCGCGGCCCGGCAGCGGCGAGTAGTCGCGCAGCAGGGAGGTGTGCGGGCGGACTTCCTGGTTGGTCAGGTTGCTGCCGTCCAGGAAGACTTCGTAGCTGTTGCTGTCGTTGCGGTCCCAGCGGTAGGCGAGGTGGGCGTCGACGAGGGTGTAGCCGTTGCTCGGGTCTTCGTTCTGGGCCACGTCCTTCTGGCTGCTGTAGCGCACGGCACCGACCGAGGCGCGCCAGCCGTCGCGGGACCAGCGCAGGTCGGCGCCGATGCGGGCCGGGGAAATCCGCGGCAGGTAGCCACTGTTGGCCAGGTCCACGGTGTAGTTGTGGTTGTGGTCGCCATGCGGCACGGCGATGTCCACGCTGCGGCTGCCGCTGCCATCCAGTTCGGCCTTCACGTAGTCGCCGAACACGCGCAGGTCCCAGTCGCCGGACGTGCCTTCGAACAGGTGGAACAGGGCCTCCGCTTCGGCACCCTTGAAGGTGGCATCCTGCTGGGTCCACAGGCGGACCGGCAGCGATTCGACCACGCCGGTGTCGGCCAGGTAGATGAAGTTCTTGAACCTGGTCTGGTAGATCGAGGCCGAGAAGTCGACGCGGTCGCTGTGGGTGTGGATGCCCAGTTCGACGCGCTGCCCGCGCTCGGTCTTCAGGTCCGCATTGCCGATTTCCAGGGAACGGGTGGCGATGTGTGCGCCAGCGGCGTACAGCTCCTCGTTGGTCGGTGCGCGCTCGGAGCCGTCCACGCCGAAGCGCAGGTCCACCGCGTCATTGAGCTTCCAGATACCGGCAGCGGACAGGTTGGTGGCGTCGAACGTGCGTGCGCGGTAGTCGCCGGTCGGGTCGAGCTTGACCTGGTCGTGGCGGCCGCCGAGTTCCAGTTTGAACGGGCCGAACTGCTTTTCCTGCAGCACGAACAGGCCGACGTTCTTTGTGCCGGTGTCGGGCACGAACGCTTCTTCACCCTTGGCGCCGAAGTCGCTGTTGCCGAACTGCACGCCGAAGGCGCCATCCCAGCCGCCGATCTGCTGCTGTACCGCCTCGAGGCGGGCTTCGATGCCGCGGTTGGTGAAGCGCGTGGACGGAGTGCCGGCTTCCAGCTCGGTGTGCTCGTAATCGGTGTAGGCGGTGCGCAGATTGACGTTCTTCAGGAACGGGACCGGGTTGTAGATGCCGGCCTTCGCTTCGAAGCGGTTCTGCACCATGTCGATGCGCACGTCGTGCTCGTCGCCTTCTTCCTCCTCGCCGTGGTCATGGTCGTGATCGTGGTCGTGATCATCGTCGGCATGCACGTGTGCGCCGTTGGGGATGCCGTAGTTGGTGCGGTAGGTGCTGGCCGAGATGCCGGCGTAGCCGCCGTCGCCCAGCCAGGTGACTCCCAGGCCGCCGGCGCGGGTACGGATGGAACTGTTGTCCAGACGGCCGCGGCGCGGCTCGTCGGCGCCGTCTTCGTCGTGGTCGTGGCCGCTGTGGTCTTCCAGGCCATCGATCACGGCGTAGCCCGGGATGCGGTAGTCGTCGCCGTTGCGTACGAGGCCATCCACATGCAGCACCACGTTGCCGCTGACGCCGTCGAGGCGGAACATGCCGCTGCGCTCGTCATTGACCGAGTTGCCGCGCAGTTCGGCGCGGCCGCTGAGCGGGCGGTCCGGCAGTTCGCGCGCGATGCGGCCATCAACCACGTTGACCGCGCCGCCGATCGCGCCGCTGCCGAACAGCAGCGTGGCCGGGCCCTTCAGCACTTCGATCTGGTCGGCCAGGAACGGCTCGATGCTGGTGGCATGGTCGGCGCTGACCGTAGAGGCGTCCATGTTGCCCATGCCGTTGGAGAGCACCGCCACGCGCGGGCCTTCCTGTCCGCGGATGATCGGGCGACCGACGCCGGGGCCGAAGAAGGTGCTCTGCACGCCGGGCAGCTTGGCGACGGTGTCGCCAAGCGTGCCGGCCTTCTGTTCGTCCAGACGTTCGCCGGCGAGGACATCGACCGGGCGGGCCAGGGATTCGGCATCGCCCTGCAGCGGCGAGGCGGTGACCTTGACCTCGGACAGCTCGGTCAGGTGGCCGCGATGGCCGTCATCGTCGGCAGCCATCGCCACGGAGGGCAGGAGGGCGGCCGCCAGGGCCAGGGACAGCGTGTGGCGCGTAAACAGGGGGCGGGAAGAGCGCATAGGGGCAGGGTCCGTCAGTCGAATTGTTACAATGTATCAATGGTGGGGCGCGCGAAACCCGTCGATGAACGGGGGTGGGGCAGGGGAGGCAGGTGCGCGTCGGGATTGATGTTATATTATTCCATAACGCTTCGCCGACCCTGCTGGAAGTCATGCCCCTGTTCCCACGCCTCCGCCATCTTCTCGATCGTTTCGGTGCCACCGGATCGCTGCTGTGTGCGGTGCACTGCGCGGTGTTGCCGGTGCTGCTGGCCGCCGCGCCCTCGCTGGGCCTGTCGGTGTGGATGAGCGACGGGGTCGAGCTGGCGCTGGTCTGCTTCGTGACCCTGCTGGGGCTGTTCAGCCTGGTCTGGGGATATCGTCGCCACGGTGCGCTGCGCGCGCTGGGCTTCCTGGTGCCGGGGCTGGTCGCGCTGTGGGCCGGGCTGCTGTATGGCCCGCTGCACCATTCAGCGGTTCCGCACGCCGTGGTGATGACCCTCGGCGGGGTGCTGGTGGGGGTGGCGCACCTGGTGAACCTGCGGCTGAACCACGGCCACATCCATGATGCGAGCTGTGCGCACTGAGTGCGTGTGGTAGGCTTTCAGATCGTGCGCGGGGGCGCCTGAGAGGGCGGCCCCGCCGAACCCGTGTCAGTACGGGGTTATCAGATTTCAGACTAAGGAGTTGACGACATGGGTAAGGGTGACCGCAAGACCGCCAAGGGCAAGCGCTACAACGCCAGCTACGGCAATTCGCGTTCGCACGCGGTGAGCAAGGTGGCCGTGGGCGCAGCTGCGCCGGTCGCCAAGAAGACCGTTGCCAAGGCGCCGGCCAAGAAGGCTGTCGCCAAGAAGGCGGTGGCCAAGGCCGGCTGATCCCAGCCAGGCAGGGCCCACGAAAAACGCGGCGCCTGCGCCGCGTTTTTTGTTGTCCGCGCGGCGCCGGCGCGCCTCAGCGCAGGGCCGGCAGCAGGCGTTGCGGGTCGCCATCGTTGGGCGCGGCCGGCACGTCGAGCAGGCGCGCCAGCAACGGATAGACGTCCACGTTGTCGAACGGCGCAATCACCGCGCCCTGTCTGAACGACGGCCCGCGCGCGACGAACACCGCCCGCATCGAGGGCAGTGCATTGTCGTAGCCGTGCGAGCCGCGGTCTCCCGGGGGGCGTTTGGCGATCCGATCGCGGGTCAGCGCGTCCCAGCCTTCGTGCATCTGGCACAGGATCGGCGGGATGCGCGGATGGGTGCCATAGGCCCACCGCGCCGGCAGCGCCTCGCGCCGCCAGCAGTCGTAGTGCGCGTGCGCGCCCAGCAGGATCTTCTCGGCCTGGCGCTGCTTGCCGGGCAACGGCGCGAAGCCGACCGACTGCCCGACGGTCACGTCCCGCGCGATGGCCGGATCGACCATGTCCTCGGTGGCGATGACCTGGCCTGCCGGCACGCTGGCCATGCCGTGGTCGGAGACCACGACGATGTTGGTGTCGTCGGCGAGGCCGCGCGCCTGCAGGCCGTCCAGCAGCCGCCCGATGGCGGTGTCGACCTCGACGATGGCGGCGGCGTACTCGGGCGACTCCGGGCCGTGGTCATGGCCGGCGTGGTCGACCTGTTCCATGTACAGCGTGACCAGACGGGGCGCCTGCGGATCGCTCTGGCCGAGCCAGCCGAGGACCTGATCAACGCGATCGGGCAGCGTCACCTGGCTGTCGAACACGCGCCACTGGCTCGGCCGCACGCCTTGGATGGCCGCTTCGCTGCCGGGCCAGGACAGGGTGGCGGTGCGCACGCCGGCTTTTTCCGCGCCCACCCAGATCGGCTCGCCGCCCCACCAGCGCGCGTCGGTGACGGCCTCGCGGCGATTCAGCCGGAAGCTGCCCAGTCCGGCTTCCTCCATGCTGTTGTGGATGATGCCGTGGTGGTCCGGACGCAGGCCGGTGACCAGCGTGTAGTGGTTGGGAAAGGTCAGTGCGGGATACGACGGCGTCATCCAGCGCGCACGCACGCCGCTGTCGGCGATCCGCGACAGGTTGGGGCTGATGCCGCGGTCGAGCATGTCCGCACGCAGGCCATCAATGGAGACCAGCAGCAGTTTCGGCAGTGAAGCATTGGGGGTGGCAGCGGCGACAGGCGGCGGCGGTGCGGACGGTGCGGTGGCGCAGGCGGCCAGCGACAGGGCGGCGGCAAGCGCCAGTGGGAAACGTACGGAGATCATCACGCCATGATAATCGGCAGCGGTGACGCGACGAAGACAACCAATGGCAGGGGGCGCGGCTCAGGCGAACAGCGAATCGCGCCGTGCCTCCAACTGCAGCAGGGCGGCCTTGGTGTCCAGTCCGCCACCAAATCCGGTCAGTGCACCGTTGCTGCCGATCACCCGATGGCAGGGCAGCACGATCGGCAGCGGGTTGCGGCCGTTGGCGGCCCCGACCGCCCGGCTGGCGGTGGGATGGTCGATGTGGCGGGCAAGGTCGACGTAGCTCCAGGTCCGGCCAAACGGGATATCGGCCAGCGCCCGCCACACGCGCAGCTGGAACGGCGTGCCATGCGGCGCGAGCGGCAGCGCGAAGGCGGTGCGTTCGCCGCGCAGATACTGCAGCAGCTGCAGACGTGCATCGCGCACGGCATGTGCGTCGCGCTGCCAGTGCTCGCGGCCCTTGGCGTCGTACCGGTTGTTCTCGAAGAGGATGTGGTGGATGCCACGGCTGTCGCCGGCCACGGTGAGGGCGCCGATGGGGCTGTCGAAGGTGTCGTAGCGCAGTGTCATGGGCGTACTCCGGGAGCGGGGGGAGACAGGTGCCACAGGTGCAGCACCGCATAGGCGCGCCACGGGCGCCAGGCATGCGAACGGGCCTCGGTGGCGCGCTCGGCAAGGCGGGTTTCGCCGCCGAGGACCTGCTGCAGCACGAGGTCGCCGGCGGGAAATGCGTCGGGCAGAGCCAGGGCGCGCAGCGCGATGTAGTGTGCGGTCCACGGGCCGATGCCGGGCAGCGCGACGCAGCGCGCCACGAAGCTGTCCAGGCGCTGGCCGGCGGCGAAGTCCAAGCGGCCGTCGGCGACTGCGGCGGCCACCGCGCGGACCGTTGCCGCGCGGGTTTTCGGCAGGCCCACGGTGTCCAGCGGGGCCTCGGCCAGCGCCTGCGGGGTGGGGAACTGACGGTCCAGGCCCTCGGGCATGCCCGGCAGCGTGATGCCGAAGCGGTCGACCACGCGTCGCGCAAGCGTGGCCGCCGCGGCCACGCTGACCTGCTGGCCGAGCACGGCGCGCACGGCCACCTCGAAGCCGTCCCAGCCGCCGGGCACGCGCAGGCCGGGGCGCTCGGCGATGCCCCTGGCAAGCAGTGGCTCCCGGGCCAGCGTGGCGTGCACGATGCGCAGGTCCGCATCCAGATCGAAGATCCGCCGGACCCGTCGCACGATGCCGGGGATGGCGCGTGGATCGACCTGGCCCAGTTGCAGCAGCAGCTCCGGGCGCTTCGGATCGGCACTGACGCGGATCACGCTGGGGCGCGCGGCCGGGCCGATCACGCGCTGGTAGCTGTGGTCGTCGATCTGCTCGATACCGGGAATGGCGCGGCGGCGCAGGAAGCCGAGCATCGCGGCGAAATCCAGTGGCGGCCGGTAGCCCAGGCGCAGGGTCAGGGGGGCGTCGCCGAGCGCACCGCGCTGGCGGCGGATGGCCGTCGGAGGCATCCCGCAGCCGTCCACGAACGCGGCGTTGAAGCGGCGCAGGCTGTTGTAGCCGGACGCCATCGCCACGTCGGTGACCGGCAGCGCGGTTTCGGTCAACAGCTGCTTGGCCAGCAGCAGGCGACGGGTGGCGTGGATCTGCGCCGGCGCCGCGCCGAGGCGGGCCACGAACAGGCGCTGCAGCTGGCGGGCGCTCAGCCCCACGTGGGCAGCGAGCGCGCCGACCGGGGCATCCTGCAGGTAGCCATCGTGGATCAGCGCCAACGCGCGCTGCAGGGTTTCGTTGCTGAGGACGTCCTGGGCCTCCGGCGCCAGTTCCGGGCGGCAGCGCAGGCAGGGCCGGAAACCGGCGGCGGCGGCCGCAGCGGCGGTCGGGTAATAGTCCACGTTGCGCGGCTTCGGCGGTGGTGCCGGGCAGACCGGGCGGCAATAGATGCCGGTGCTGCGCACGGCGGTGAAAAACACCCCGTCGAAGCGGGCGTCGCGTGCCAGGCGGGCGCTTTCGCAGGCGGCGTAGTCCAGGGGCAGGGCGGTGTCCATGCCGGTCAGTCTATGCCCCCGGGATGGACCCGGCTCGCCGTTTTCGGACGGCAATGCGGTCGCGGCCCCGGACGGTTCAGTGCAGGTTGTCGCGGCGCTGCCGTGGCGCACTAGACTGTCTGCCTGCGCGCCGCAGGTGCGCCCCTTGTCGTGGAGTCCAGGTTGTCCATGTTGCCCAAGTCGTGGTGGTTGCCGTTGTTGTGCCTGGGATTGGCCGGTTGCAGCCAGCTGGAGAATCCGGGCAATGTCACTGCGGCCGACAAGGCGGTGCGTGCGCAGGCGGCCGATGGCGACCACATGGTGTCCATCAACGCCGCCGACGCCCCGCCACCGCCGCCGCCACCGCCGCGGCGTGGGCAGCAGGCGTGGCCGGACGCGGCGCTGGACAACGGCAAGGCGTTCGTGAGCTGCGATACCGATTACGCCGCCGAAGGGGGCGACGGGCAGCCGCTGGAGGCGCTCGACCGCGCCAGCGTAGAGGCGGCGCTGGCACCGTGCGCCGAGCGTGGCCTGCTGCGCGTGCGCTACGTCGGCAAGATCAATCCCGGGTTTGCCGAGCTGGTCGGCCGGGTGGCGATCGTGGCCGATGCACAGCACATTTCGCGGCGCATCCTGGATCTGGATTCCAGTGGCGGCCAGGTGGAGGCGGCCATCGTGGCCGGCGACAGCATCGGCGAATCCAACTGGACCATCTGGGTGCGCGAAGGATCGGTCTGCCACAGTGCGTGCGTGTTCGTGCTGGCGGCCGGTGACAACCGGCTCGTCTCGGGCAAGGTCGGCATCCACCGCATGATGCGGATCAGCTCCAAGGCGACCTCGCGCGCCGAGCTCAACCGCGAGCTGCACGAAGTCTATGACAACGTGAAGGACTACCTGCAGCGCAATGGCGTGGCGGTGGGCGTGGCCGACCTGATGATGACCGTGCCCAACCGCAGCCTGCGCCTGCTCGATGCCGGCGAGTTGCGGCAGTTCGGCCTGGACGGCACCAATGCGGTGCAGGACGACCTGGAGCGGATCAAGCAGATGCGCAAGTGCGGCGATGATTTCGTGCGCCGCAAGGATGCGTTCCTGATCGCCTTTGATCAGGAATGCAAGCGCGAGGGCGCCGAGATGGAGGCGATCAACACCTGCGGGCAGATGCTCAAACAGCGATTCGGTTTCCCCGACGCGACCTGCCCGGACGAAAGCCCATTGTCGGAAATCGACGTGACCAGCCTGCTGCCACCGTCCACGCCCACCGCGGCGTCGGCAGACGCGGTGCCGGCCGCACCGGCGCAGACCGCGAGCGAAGGACACCGGCCGCCGCCCGAGGCGGCGCAGCGCAACTGACGGACTACTCACGTCCTTGACGTATGCTGGCCGGCAGTTTCCTTCTGCCGACGGTGCCCTGATGCGTGTTCCGCTGCTGCTGTTGTCGATCCTGTTCCCCGTCGCCGCGATGGCGCAGACGCCTGCCCCGGCCACGCCCGCCCCGGCGCCGGCCCGCCCGGCACCGGATGCCGCCGCCGCGCCGCGCCCGGTGCTGACGCCCGCGCAGCAGGCCCAGGTGCGCGAGCAGGATGCGGAGATGAGCGCGGCGGCGTTGAAGGTGGCGCAGCTGGTCGATGCCAACCGGGCGGCCGAGGCGTGGCGTGGTGCGTCCGCCGTGGCGAAGAAGACCGTCACCGAACCGGCCTTCGTGGCCCAGCTGGCGGCCGACCGCAAGCGGCTCGGCACGCTCGCATCGCGCGGCCAGCCCACCGTGACCCGGGTCAAGTACGCGGCTGGCGCGACCGTGCCGGAAGGGCTGTACATCAACGTCAGCTTCCCGACCCGCTTTGCCAACAGCGCCCAGCCGGTACGCGAACTGGTGTCCTTCCGACTGGATGAAGACCGCGTCTGGCGGCTCGCCGGTTACAGCGTGCGTGCCGCCACCCCCTGACGTTCTGCCTGACACCTTCCGGAGTACGCCATGACGATCGAGATCCAGATGCTGGTGTGGTCGATGCTGCTGGGCATCGTGCACCTGTTCGCAGCGTCCACGGCAGTGACCCGCGAGCGCGGGCTGGCGTGGAATGCATCCGCGCGCGACGGGCAGAGCGCCCCGGTACGCCCGTTGACGGGCCGGCTGCAGCGCGCCCAGTCCAATTTCATGGAGACCTTTCCGTTCTTCGCGGCGGCCGTGCTGGCGGTAACGCTCACCCAGCGCCAGGACGGGCTGACCGCACTGGCCGCGCAGCTGTACTTCTGGGCGCGGGTGGTCTACCTGCCGCTGTATGCGGCCGGCGTGCCGTACGTGCGCAGCCTGGTGTGGCTGGCCTCGCTGGTGGGCATCCTGCTGCTGATGTGGTCGCTGCTGTAACGCGGGGGTGAACCGTTCCGCACGCGGCTGATCCAGATCAAGGCCGGCGCACTGCCGGCGGCGCTAAGCTCCACGTGGACTGGCAACCGCAGGATCGGATCATGGTGGAGCAACACGCGCGCCCGGTGGATGTCGTGGTGGTGGGGGCAGGGCCGGTCGGGCTGTGCCTGGCCCGCTCGCTGGCCGGGACCGGCCTGACGGTGACGCTGATCGAGCAGCAGCCGCGTGCGGCACTTGCCGAGGCGGCGTTCGATGGCCGCGAGATCGCGCTGACCCATGCGTCCCGCGCGATCCTGGAGCGGCTGGGTCTATGGGCGCGGCTGGACCCGGCCGAGATTTCACCGCTGCGCGATGCGCAGGTGCTCAACGGCGGTTCGCCGTTCGCGCTGACCTTCGCGGCGGCACGCGACGGGCACGGGCGCGACCTGGGCTGGCTGGTGCCCAATCATCTGATCCGGCGCGCCGCATGGCAGGCGGTGCAGGACCAGCCCGGGGTCGAGGTGCTCGACCAGACCAGCGTGGCCGCCATCGACACCGGCCCCCGGCACACCTCTGTCACCCTGGCCGATGGGCGCCGCCTGCAGGCGCGGCTGGTGGTCGCCGCCGACAGCCGCTTCTCCAGTACCCGCCGCCTGCTCGGGATCGGTGCGCGCATGCGTGATTTCGGCAAGTCGATGCTGGTGTGCCGGATGCGTATCGAACAACCGCACCATCACACGGCCTGGGAATGGTTCGGCTATGGCCGCACGATGGCGTTGCTGCCGCTGAACGGCGACCTGGCCTCGGCGGTGATCACCCTGCCACCGCGGCAGATCGCGGCGCTGATGGCGCAGGACGACGACGCCCTCGGGCGTACCGTCAGTGGCTTCTTCGAGCACCGGCTCGGCCGCATGCAGCCGTGCGCGCGGCCGATCGCCTATCCGCTGGTGGGGGTCTACGCACAATCCTTCGTGGGCCCGCGCTGCGCGCTGATCGGCGATGCGGCGGTGGGCATGCACCCGGTCACCGCGCACGGCTTCAACCTCGGCCTGCTCAGCCAGGACCGGCTGGCTGCGGTGATCGCCCCCGCCGCCCAGCGGGGCGGCGACATCGCCGCGCCGGCGGGCCTGGCCGGTTATGAGCGGGGCCATCGGCTGGCGTCGCGGCCGCTGTACGAGGCCACCAATGCCATCGCCACGCTGTACACCGACGACCGCCTGCCGGCCCGCGCGCTGCGCAGTGCCGGCCTGCGCCTGGCCCAGGGCGTGGCCCCCTTCCGGCAGCTGATCGCCGCCCAGCTGACGCGCGCCTCCTGAGCGGGGCGGCAGCCGCGGGGCGGCGGTGGCTCAGGGGGCGTCGCTGTCGGCGATGATGTGGATGGTGGTGTCGCCGAACCGGACCTGTTGGCCTGCGCGGATCTTGCAGGCCTTGCGCAGTTCAACTTCCCCATCGACGAGGACCTGGCCGTCGCCGATGACGGTTTTGGCCTCCCCGCCGCTGGTGACCAGGTCGGCCAGCTTGAGCAGCTGCTTGAGCTCGACGTAGTCGCGGTCCAGTTCGAATTCGAGGGTCTGCATGAAGCGGGTATCCTGGAAAGGGGCGCGGACGGTGGCCCGGGCCGGGGGAGGGCGCGTATTGTGCGCCAGCGCGGGGCCTGAGCGGGATTCAGGCGGAAATCTGTACGCGTGGTTCAGGAACGATGCGGTATCATCGGGCCCTGAGCGAGTGAATTCTCCTCCGACCGAGCAGCGCCAGGGCACGCGATAAGAAAGGGCGCCCAAAGCGCGGACCATCCCCTTTTTTTATCGCATTGCCCGAAAAATGGCAGTGCCTTCGGAGTTTCCCATGTCCCAAGAATCCCCCGCGCCGCTGCTGTTCGCAGACCTCGGCCTGTCCGATGCTGTGATGAAGGCCGTGGCCACCGTCGGCTATGAAACGCCGTCGCCGATCCAGGCCGCCACCATTCCGGCCATGCTGGAAGGTCGCGACGTGCTGGGTCAGGCCCAGACCGGTACCGGCAAGACCGCCGCCTTCGCGCTGCCGGTCCTGTCCAACCTCGACTTCAACCAGGCCAAGCCGCAGGTGCTGGTGCTGGCGCCGACCCGCGAACTGGCCATCCAGGTTGCCGAGGCCTTCCAGACCTATTCCTCGGCGATGCCGGGCTTCCGCGTGCTGCCGGTCTACGGCGGCCAGCCCTACGGCCAGCAGCTGTCGGCCCTGCGCCGTGGCGTGCACGTGGTGGTGGGTACCCCGGGCCGCGTGATCGATCACCTCGATCGCGGCACTCTGGACCTGTCCGAGCTGAAGACGCTGGTCCTGGACGAAGCCGATGAAATGCTGCGCATGGGCTTCATCGACGACGTCGAAGCCGTGCTCAAGAAGCTGCCGGAGACCCGCCAGGTCGCCCTGTTCTCGGCCACCATGCCGCCGCAGATCCGTCGCATCGCGCAGACCTACCTGAAGAACCCCGCCGAAGTCACCATCGCGGCCAAGACCACGACCTCGGCCAACATCCGCCAGCGCTACTGGTGGGTGAGCGGCATGCACAAGCTGGATGCGCTGACCCGCATCCTGGAAGTGGAACCGTTCGACGCGATGATCATCTTCTCGCGCACCAAGGCGGCCACCGAAGAACTTGCCGAGAAGCTGCAGGCCCGCGGCCTGGCGGCTGCCGCCATCAACGGTGACATGCAGCAGGCCCAGCGTGAGCGCACCATCGGCCAGCTCAAGGAAGGCAAGCTGGACATTCTGGTCGCCACCGACGTGGCCGCGCGCGGCCTGGACGTGGAACGCATCAGCCACGTGCTGAACTACGACATTCCGTACGACACCGAAAGCTACGTGCACCGCATCGGCCGTACCGGCCGTGCCGGCCGCACCGGCGACGCGATCCTGTTCGCCACCCCGCGCGAGAAGGGCATGCTGCGGGCGATCGAGCGCGCCACGCGCCAGCCGATCGAGGAAATGCAGCTGCCGAGCGTGGACGCGGTCAACGATACCCGCGTGGCCAAGTTCATGAGCCGCATCAGCGAGGCGCTGGAAGGCGGCGGCGTCGACTTCTACCGCGAGCTGCTGCAGCGCTACGAGGCCGAGAACAACGTGCCGGCGATCGAGATCGCCGCTGCGCTGGCCAAGCTGCTGCAGGGCGATTCGCCGTTCCTGCTGACCCCGCCGGTGCGGGGTGCGCGTGAAGAACGGGCGCCTCGCGAACGCAACGACCGCAATGATCGTGGCGATCGCCCGGCGCGCTTCGAGCCGCGTTTCGAGCGTGGTCCGCGCCGTGAAGACGACCGCGGTCCGCGTCCGCCGCGTGCCGAAGGCGACTTCGGCGGCAACGAGGGTGGCTTCGAGCGCGCCCCGCGCCGTGAGATCGCCCCGCGCGGTGCGCCGGAGCAGGGCATGGAGACCTTCCGCATCGAAGTGGGCCATGTGCACGGCGTCAAGCCGGGCAACATCGTCGGCGCGATCGCCAACGAAGCCGGCCTGGAAAGCCGCTTCATCGGCCGCATCGACATCCACGACGACTTCTCGGTGCTGGACCTGCCCGCCGAGATGCCGAGCGACCTGCTCACCCACCTGAAGAAGGTGTGGGTGTCCGGCCAGCAGCTTCAGATGCGCAAGGTGGAGCCGGGTGAAGACCTGACCCCGTCGCCGCGTCCCCCGTTCAAGCCGAAGTTCGGCCGCGGCGGCAAGCCGGGTGGCCCGGGCGGCCACCGTGGTCCGGGTGGTCCGGGCGGCAACGACCGTCCGCCGCGCCGGGACGGCTTCAAGCCGCGCGGCCCGCGCAGCTTCTGATCGCCCCGGGCGGTCCCTGCAACGCCAGCCTCCGGGCTGGCGTTGTCGTTTCCGGGGAGTCACGCCGGGTTTCGCGCCGTCTCAACATGCTTGGTCCTAGCCTCGGCAATGGGCCGCGCAACGGAATCGGTCCCCACACAACGAAAGCGTCCAGGGGAATCGACGATGCTTGGAAGTGGCAGGGGCGGGGGCGTCAGGGAAGTACCGTATCCAACGCGGGGCCTCATCCTGCGTTTCGCGTTGCTGACCGGCATGGCGATCGGTCTGGTCGGCATTTCGGCCCTGATCCAGGAGCTGCAGGCCGCTTCGACGGCGTGGATCGTCGGCCAGAGCCACTGGTCGCGGGCGCAGCAGCACGCCACCCTGGCACTGTCGCGTTACCTGGCCACCGCCGATCCGGACGATCTGGCCGACGCGCGCGCGGCGCTGGCGGTGCCTCTGGGCGACCTGCAGGCGCGGCACGCGCTGGAAGCGCCGGACGCCGACCTGGCGCGGGCGCGCCGGGGCTTCCTGGCCGGCGACAATGCGCCCGGTGACGTCAATCGGCTGATTGTCTCGTTCCGCTATCTCGGGCGCCTGGGCTACTTCCGCGATGCGGTCCGCCTGTGGCGCACGACCGATGCCGACCTGTTGCACCTGCAGGCGCTGGCCGACCAGGCGCAGGCGCTGCACGGCAGTGGGGGCATGACGCCGGCGCTGCACGACGCCCTGCAGGCGCGGCTGCAGGGGCTCGATGTCAGTCTGCGTACCAAGGCCCAGGCTTTCTCGGCGTCGCTGCTGCGTACGTCGGGCATCGTTCGCATGACGACCCTGGTGGTGGGCGGGCTGTCGGTGCTGATGATCACCGTGGTCGCGGTGATGCTGGCGCGCCGGGTGCGCAACGATCTGATCGAGCAGGAAAGCCGCTTCCGCGCCGCGTTCTACCAGGCCACCGTCGGCATGCTCAAGCTGGACATGGGCGGGCGCGTGGTCGAAGCCAACCAGGCAATGGCCGACATCCTCGAGTACCGCCGCGATGCCCTGCTGCACCTGTCGCTGCAGGAGCTGCTGGTGGAGGGCGAACTGGTGGTTGACGGCACCGGCGCGATTGACTGGATGCGCCAGCTGCGGCCGGCCGAACTGCGCTTCCGGCGCGCCGATGGTGGCCTGCTGTGGGGGCGCTGGAGCGGCACGGTGGTGCATACCCGCGGGCGGGAGCCGGCCGCCTTCGCGATTGTCGAAGACGTGTCGCAGAACCATGCGCTGGCGCGCGAGGTGGAGCACCACGCCAGCCACGACCCGTTGACCGGTCTGGTGAACCGGCGCGAGATCGAGCGCCTGATCGAACTGGCGCTGCTTGACGTCCGCGATCGCGGCGGCATGCACGCGCTGTGCTACCTGGACCTGGATTACTTCAAGCTGGTCAACGATGGCCTCGGCCATGCCGCCGGCGACCAGCTGCTGCGCACGTTCGCCGACCAACTGGTGGGCGCGGTCCGCGAAGGCGACTGGGTCGGGCGGCTGGGCGGCGACGAGTTCGCGGTGTTTCTGGCCAATGCCAGCCAGGAAGAAGCCAAGCGCGTGCTGCAGCGGGTGATCCGCACCCTGGGACAGGTCAGTTTCCAGCACGGCGAGGGGGCGCCGAAGGTGAGCTGCAGCATCGGCGTGGTCGAGATCACCGCCGAAGCGCAGGACGTCAACTGGCTCATGAGCGCGGCCGACAGCGCCTGCTACGCGGCCAAAGAAGCCGGGCGCAACCGCGTGCACTGCTTCAATGAAAGCCGCATGGCGCTGGACGAGCGCCGGCTGGAAGCCGAGCGGTTGTCGAGTGTGGCCAGCGCGATTGCCGAGAACCGCATGCTGCTGTACGCCCAGCGCATCGAGCGGGTTGGCGATCCGGGCTTCCTGCATTACGAGGTGCTGGTGCGCATGCGCAGCCCCGAAGGCGCCCTGCAGGGCCCGGGCGAATTCATGAGTGCGGTCGAGCGCTACGGCATGGCGATGGCGCTGGACCGGCACGTGCTGGGGCTGCTGTTCCGCCACCTGCAGGTCTGCCCGGCACATGTGAAGCTGCTCGGCCTGTGCAACGTCAACGTGTCCGCGCAATCCATCGCCGAGCCGAGTTTTCTGGCGTTCGTGACCGATCTGCTGGAGCGCAATCGCGGCCTGGCCACCAAGCTGTGCTTCGAGATCACCGAGACCGCCGCGGTCAGCAACCTGGCGCAGGCGCGGAGCTTCATCGACGCGGTCAAGGCGCGCGGCTGCCGGATGGCGCTGGACGATTTCGGTTCCGGGCTGTCCTCGTTCGGCTACCTGCGGCAGTTGCCGGCGGACATGCTCAAGATCGACGGCATGTTCGTGCGTGACATGGAGTCCGACCCGATCAACCGCGCGGCCGTGCGCGCCATCACCGAAGTGGGGCGCGAGCTGCACATGACGGTGGTGGCCGAATGGGTGGAATCGGCCGATGTGGCCCGTCAACTGGCCGACCTGGGCGTGCAGGGCCTGCAGGGCTACGCGATCGAACGGCCGATTCCACTGGAGCGGATGACCCAGCAGGGGCTGTGGGCAATCCACCCGGGGGCGGCGTCCGACGGCGCGCACGGCCCGGCGTGACGCCCGCTGCGGCGGTGCCCGGGTGTGCGGACCGGGTCATCACCGCCGTGGCGGCGGTTCTTGCGATAATCCGCGCCAGGGGCGATGCACGGTGTGTGCGTTGGCGTGAAGCACGGGCAGGACGTTGTTGTGACAGGCAGGCACGGCTGGTGCGGGGAACAGGCGGTAGCGGCGTTGCTGCTGGTGGTGCTGATGCTGTGCGCCTGGCCCACCCGGGCCGATGCGCCGCGGGCCGGCGTGGACTATCTGCTGCTGGGCCAGGCCACGTCCGAGCCGACCCCGCAGCGGGCGTGTGCACCGGGGGTGCTGGCGCGCCACCAGGACGTGCTGTCGATTGCCGCACCCGCGCAGGGCTGGTCCGGTGAGCCGCAGGCGGTGGACGTCTTCGGTGTGCTGTCGGGCGAGGTGCGCATCAGCCACGGCCAACGCCAGGTCTGCGGCAGCATGCATGACGCCCGCACCCGCGATTCGCGCTTCCGTGCCGGCGTCGGCATGGTGGTGGTGCCCAAGGCCGGCGACCGCGAGCCGATCGTGGTGTCCTGGGCCCGGCCGCTGAAGGCGCGCTGGGTGCCGACCCTGCAGCTGGGTGCGCCCAGCCCGGTGCAGCAGAACGACACCGCGCGCCTGCTGGTGCGTGCGGCGTGCATTGCCGTGGCGATCGCCCTGGCACTGTCGGCGCTGATGGGGTTTGCCACCACGCGCGATCGCCTGTTCCTCCTTTACGTCGTGGTCTGCCTGGTGTTCGTGCTGTGGCAGGCCGTGCTCGGCGGGCTGAGCGGCTACCCCGAGCCGTGGCTGCCGGTGCATGACCGCGCCTCCTGGTGGCTGGTGGGGTTGACCGCCTTCTCCGAAGCGCTGCTGCTGCCGATTCTGTGGCGCCTCAATGGCGGCGACCGGCGCTGGCCGCGGTCGCGCGCCTGGCAGCACGCGGTGCTGTGGGGACTGGTCGCAGTGGGCTGCAGCGTGCCCTGGCTGGGCATGCCCGCGCTGGGAACGCTGGCAGCCGCGCTGGAGACGCTGTACCTGCTTGGCTGCGTGCTGTGCCTGGGCGTGGGCGTCTGGGCACTGTGGCGCGGCGATGCGCAGGCGCTGGCCGGCCTGGGCGCGCTGCTGCCGTGGTGGATCCTGATCGTGGCCGAAGCGGTCGGTGCGCGCTGGCTCATCGCCTACCGGATCGAAGCGCTGCAGGTGGCCACGACCTGGTTCCTGATGATGGCGGCCTTCGCGCTCAACCTGCGCCTGGGCCGGCTGCGGCAGCAGCGCGACGAGATGCGCCAGCTGGCCGACACCGACATGCTGACCGGCCTGCCCAACCGCCGGGCCGGGCTGCGCCTGCTGTCACAGTACCTGGAGCAGGCGCGCGTGCAGCCCCAGGCGCTGGCGATCGGCTTCCTGGACATCGACCTGTTCAAAGACATCAACGACCAGCACGGGCATGAAGTGGGCGACCAGGTGCTGGTGGCCGTGGCGCGTGCGCTGGGGACCTCGGTGCGCAACCACGCCGACGTGATCCGGATGGGGGGCGAGGAGTTCCTGGTCCTGCTGCCGGGTGCCGGCCGTGCCGCCGCCGCGGCGCGGCTCGAAGACCTTCGGCTGAAGGTGGCCGCGGTCACCCCGGGGCTCGGCATCCCCGGCCTGAACGTGTCGGCCAGCATCGGTCTGGCGGTGCTGCGTGCCGACAGCGACGACCTGGCCGGCCTGCTGCGCCGTGCCGACCACGCCATGTACTGCGCAAAGCGCGCCGGGCGCAACCAGGTGTTCGACGCCGAGGCGCTGGCCGGACAACCCGATCCGCAGGCGGCGTGAGCCCGATTGCAGGCAAACCCGCAGCCGGGACCGGCTTTGCCGGATAATGGGCGGATGACCATCCGACTCAACAAGTACATCGCCGACACCGGCTTCTGTTCCCGGCGCGAAGCCGACCGCCTGCTCGGCGAGCGCCGCGTCACCGTCAACGGCATCCCCGCCGGCACCGGCGCGGTGGTCGGGGAGGGCGACCAGGTGCTGGTCGACGGCCAGCCGCTTCGCACCCGCGAGGCGAAGAAGCCCGGCGGCCGTCGCCACGTCTATATCGTCCTGAACAAGCCGGTGGGCATCACCTGCACCACCGAAAGCGCGGTCAAGGGCAACATCGTGGACTTCGTCGGCCACGAACAGCGCATCTTCCCGATCGGCCGCCTGGACAAGGATTCCGAAGGCCTGATCCTGATGACCAGCAACGGCGACATCGTCAACCAGATCCTGCGCGCCGAGAACAACCACCAGAAGGAGTATCTGGTGGCGGTCAACAAACCGGTCACCGACGAGTTCCTGCGTGGCATGGCGCGCGGCGTGCGCATCCACGACCAGACCACGCTGCCGTGCCGTGCCAGCCGCATCGCCAAGTTCGGCTTCCGCATCGTGCTGCAGCAGGGCCTGAACCGGCAGATCCGCCTGATGGCCGCCGCGTTCGGCTACCGCGTCACCCAGCTGCGCCGTGTGCGCATCGACAACGTCAAGATCGGCGCGCTCAAGCCGGGCCAGTGGCGCAACCTCACCGACGCCGAACTGCGCGGGCTGTTGCCCAAGCAGTTGGATTGGTGAGGGTCCGCTGACGCCGGCACCGGCGTTGATTGGCTAGACTGCGACCGACTCGCCGGGAGCCGACACATGATCAAACCGTCCAGACCGGACAATGAAGAACAGCGCCTGCAGGCGCTGTTGCGCTATCAAGTGCTGGACACCCCGGCCGAACGCTCCTTCGATGACCTGGTCACCATCGCCACCGCGCTCTGCGGCACGCGCATGGGCGCGGTCACGCTGGTGGACCGCGACCGCCAGTGGTTCAAGGCGCGGCGGGCGCTGGATGTGCCGCAGACCACCCGCGAGATCTCCTTCTGCGGCCACGCCATCCTGCAGCCGGACCAGGTGATGGTGGTGGAGGACGCCCGCGAAGACCCGCGCTTCTTCGACAACCCGATAGTGGTCGACGACCCGCACATCCGCTTCTATGCCGGAGCACCGCTGCTCAGCTTCGAAGGCCTGCCGTTGGGCACGCTGTGCGTGTTCGATGCCGCGCCCGGGCAGTTGTCGCCCGAACGTCTACAGGCACTGTCGGCGTTGTCGCGGCAGGTATCGCTGGTGATGGAACTGCGCCGCTATGCACACGAAATCCAGCAGCACATGAGCGAACGGGCGTGGTATGAGCAACGTCTGTCCGAGTACAACGCGCTGCTGGAACGGCAGAACGCCGACCTTGCCGAGCAGAGCCGCACCGATGCGTTGACCGGCCTGCCCAACCGGCGCGCGATGGGCGCGTTCCTCGATGCGGCGCTGCACGATGCCAACGGAGCGCCGCGCGCGGTGTCGGTGGCGCTGCTGGATATCGATCACTTCAAGAACGTCAACGACCTGTACGGCCATGCCAGCGGCGACCACGTACTGTCCGAACTGGGGCGCCTGCTGCGCGCCACCTTCGCCGGCGGTGGCATGGCCGCGCGCCACGGCGGTGAGGAGTTCGTGGTGGTGATGCCCGATACGCCATTGAGCGTGGCCGAAATGCAGTGCGAGTTCCTGCGCGTGGCGGCGGCCGATCTGCCGCTGGGCATACCGCTGACAGTCAGCATCGGCGTGGCCGCCCATCGAGAGGGCGACACGGCGGAACAGACGCTGGCGCGTGCCGATGCCGCGCTGTACCGTGCCAAGCGCGAAGGCCGCAATCGCGTCGTGCCTGCCGAATAAGGATGTTCATGAACGTTGTTTCCGTGGTTTCGCTGCTGGCCGTTGCCCTGGCCACGGCGCTGCCCGCGCATGCCGCCACGCCGGTGTACCGCCAGTTCCAGGACTGGGTGGTGGCCTGCGACAACGTCGCGCGCTGCGTTGTCTCCGGCGCTGCCGAAGCGTTGGATGGGCGCATCACCGTGCAGCGGGATGCCGGCCCGCAGGGCGCCATTGACGTGACCGTGGTGCTGCCCACGCGCGGTGGCAATGCGCCGCTGCGGCTCGACGGCAAGGCCGTGGCGCTGACCGCACCGGGCTGGGCGCGCACGCAGGACGGCGCGGAGTGGGTGGTGCGCCGGACGCGCGGCCTTGCCGACGCACAGGCGTTCGTCGATGCAGTGCGCAATGGGCAGTCGCTGCGCTTCGGTGCCGGCGAGCGCGACGCGATACCGCTGGGCGGGCTGAGCGCCGCGCTGCTGCTGGTCGATGAGACCCAGGGTCGCCTCGGCGGCACCACCGCGCTGCTGCGACGAGGTGCCGCGGCGGCCAGCACGGTGCCGGCCGCGGCGCCGTTGCCGCGGGTGGCGCTGGCGCCGCCGCCCCGGGCCGTCCTCGACGCGGCCACCCAGGCCCGCCTGATCGCCCAGGTGCGGCGCGGCCAGGCGGCCCTGATACAGCGTGAAGACTGCAGCCAGCACGGCGGTGACGACGCCTTCGATGAAGCGGCCGCGTTGGACGATACCCGCGCGCTGGTGCTGATCGAGTGCCTGCGTGGCGCCTACCAGAGCTCCAGCCTGGTGTTCCAGGTGCCGGTAGCCGATCCGTCGCGCGCCACCCGTGTGACGCCGACCCTGCCGTTCACGCTGCCGGGTGTGCGCGCGCGACTGGACATGGTCACATCGGCGGCGTTCGAGGACGGCGTGCTTACCCATTCCGGCCGTGGTCGCGGCATGGGCGATTGCGGCAGCGGCGCGCGTTGGGGCTGGACCGGTACCACCTTTGCACTGCTCGCCTACGAGCACATGGGGGCCTGCCGCGGCGACGATGCGGCCGAATGGCCGGCGCTGTGGCGCACCGCCAACGCCCCCTGACGGCATCGGCCCGGTCGCAGGCGTTGCGACCGCGCCCTTCCACACTGCGCGCTCTCCCTCCTGTCAGGACGCGCCATGCTGCAGACCCTCGCCATCTCGCACTATCGCTCGCTGCATGCGCTGGTGGTGCCGATGCAGCGCCTGACGCTGGTGACCGGCGACAACGGCAGCGGCAAGTCCAGCCTGTACCGTGCGCTGCGCCTGCTGGCCGAAACCGCGCAGGGCGGGGTGGCGGCCGCGCTGGCCCGGGAAGGGGGGCTTGGCTCGGCGCTGTGGGCCGGTCCGGAAGAGATCGACCGGCGCATGCGTACCGGGGAGGTGCCGGTGCAGGGCACCGCGCGCCGCCATCCGGTGTCGCTGAAGCTGGGTTTTTCGGCCGAGGCGTTCGGGTATGCGATCGATCTCGGTCTGCCGGTCCCGGGCCTGTCGATGTTCGACCGGGAACCCCGGATCAAGACCGAGTGCATCTGGGCTGGCCCGTTCCTGCGCAGCGCCAACGCCCTGATCGAACGGCGTGGCGCGCGGGTGCGTCGCCGCGCCGGGCGTGGCTGGGACCTGCTGGAGGAACCGCTGTCGGCGTTCGACAGTCTGTTCACCCAACTGGCCGATCCGCAGCGCATGCCCGAGGTGATGCAGTTGCGCGACTACATCCGGTGCTGGCGCTTCCATGACCATTTCCGCACCGACATGGCTGCGCCGGCGCGGCTGCCGTGCCTGGCGATCCGTACCCCGGTGCTGGCCAATGATGGCCATGATCTCGCTGCCGCCTGGCAGACCATCGTGGAGGTCGGCGATGTCGCCGGGCTGACCGGCGCGGTGGACGATGCCTTCCCGGGCGCACAGGTGCGGATCGACGCGTACGACGGACGCCTGTCGCTGACGTTCCAGCAACCCGGCCTGCTGCGCCCGTTGGCCGCCACTGAACTGTCCGACGGCACGCTGCGCTACCTGCTGCTGATCGCCGCGCTGTACACACCGCGCCCGCCACCGCTGCTGGTGCTCAACGAACCGGAAACCAGCCTGCACCCGGATCTGCTCCCCGCGCTGGCACGCCTGATCATCGCCGCCAGCGTGCGCAGCCAGGTCTGGGTGGTATCGCACGCGAGCCGTCTGATTGCCGCGTTGCAGGAAGCGCCCGCCTGCCATGCGATCCGGCTGCACAAGGAAATGAGCCAGACGCGCGTGCTGGGCCAGGGGCTGCTGGATGCACCGGCCTGGTGCTGGCCGGCGCGGTAATCGCCGCGGCGGTCAGTCGGCGATGTTGCGGGCTTCGGCCGTGCCCAGGAGCTCCGGATGCTGGACCGGCTTGCGGCGGTTCAGCAGCGGATGCAGGAACACGGCGACGACGATGATCGCCACGCCAGCGTAGAACAGCGGTGTGAGTTCGCGCTGTTCGCTGAGCAGCACCATCGCCAGCAGGATCGCGTAGACCGGCTCCAGATTGGTCACCAGCTGCACGGTATAGGCGCTGAGATGGCGCAGCGCCACCAGCGCCAGCGCGAACGGCAGCAGCGTGCACAGGCCGGCCAGGGCCAGCAGCAGCAGACCGTCGTGCAGGTTGGGGACCACCCACAACGGGCTGGCCAGCGCCGGCAGCAGGAACGGCAGCAGCGGCGCCAGCAGCGTCAGCGTCAGCGTGCCGGCGCCCAGCTCCAGGGCGGTGACCGTCAGCGGATCGGCATGGCTGACCAGACGCTTGTTGAGGGACCCGAACACCGCCACCAGCAAGGCCGACAATGCACCGATCAGCACGCCCAGGCGCATGCCGTGGGGCACGCCGCCGACCACCAGCGCCACGCCGGGCAGTACGGCAATACCGAACGCCAGTTCGCGCAGCTGGAAGGGACGTCTGGCCACCCAGGGCTCGATCACGGCAGTGAACACCGGGGCGAGCGCGATGCAGGTCGCCGCGACCGAGGCATTGGCCAGTTTCACCGCGCCGTAGAAGGTCAACCAATGCAGCGCGACCAGCGCGCCGACGCCGCAGTAGCCGGCAAACAGGGTCGGCGAGAGCTGGCGCAGGCCGCGCCAGACACGCGGGAGCAGCGCGAGCATGGCCACCACCAGCAGCATGCGCCACCACACCAGCGGCAGGGCGGGCAGGGTGATCAGCTTGCCGAGGATGGCGGTGACGCCCCACAACAGCACGCAGAAGTGGATTTGCAGCAGCGCTTTGCGGGTGTCGGTCATCGGCATCCGCATATTGTGCGGGAAGCGCGCGGTCATCGCGATCCTGCTGCAGCACCCCGCCGCCGCATGGCATCCTGCGCCAATGGAGACGCCCCACGCCTTGCTCCCCGTTCCGGCCCCGACCGGGGCCGCGCGCGCCTGGGCCGCGCTCACCGGTCTGGTCGCCGTCGCAGCGCTGGCCCTGCAGTACGGCCTGCTGCTGCAGACCGTTGGTGCCGAGGCCGGGAGTGGCCAGGCCACCCTGCGGCTGCTGGGCTACTTCACCATCCTCAGCAACATCGGGGTGGCGGCGGTGTGCCTGGCGCGGCTGCGTGGCAGCCGGAGCGGCCTGGCCGCGCCTGCCCCCAGCGCCGCGGTGGCGCTGTACATCGGCATCACCGGGCTGGTGTACGCGCTGGTGCTGCGCCCGCTCTGGCAACCGCAGGGCTGGCAGTGGTGGGCCGACATCGGCCTGCATACCGCCGTGCCGGTGCTGTATCTGCTGGGCTGGCTGGCCGGGCCGCATGTCGGCCTGCGCTGGCGCCAGCTGGGCGGCGCCCTGGTGTTCCCGGCGGTGTACCTGGGCTGGGCCCTGCTGGTCGGCCGCTGGAGTGGCCACTATCCCTATCCGTTCCTGGACCTGGGCCTGCTGGGTGGGGCCACGGTCGCGCGCAACGCGGCGGTGGTGGCAGCGGCGTTCATTGCCGTGGGGGCGCTGCTGTGGCGGCTGGATGCCCGCCTGGCACACCGCGCTCAGGGGGCGCCGACCCGCCGCAGCTGATCGCGCAGCGCCATCGCCGCGCCGGGATTGCGCTGTTTGGCCGCGCCGATGAACACCACATACACGTCGCGGGAGACAGCCGGCGGTGCATCGGCAACCACATGCGGCAGGTCGGGGTTGTCCTCGCCGCGCGCCCAGCGCATCGCGCGCAGGCACCACTGTTCCAGCGCACGTTCGGGGTAGCCGGCGCGCAGGTTGCCGCGCGCATGCATCAGCCGTGCATAGATGAAGTCGGCGGTGGGGTCGGCGAAGCTGGGATAGTCGGCCGAGCCGCTGTACACCAGGGCGGTGCCGTGCCCACGTGCGGTTGCGATCAGGGCCGGCGTCCACGCCGCCGGATTGCGCACCTCCAGCGCATGCTGCAGGCGAACGCCGCCGGCCTCGCGCGGAAGGCGCTGCAGGAACGCGTCGAACGCCTCCGCGTCGGCCGGATGGCTGTCGCCGAACTGCCAGACCAGCGGGCCCAGCCGGTCGCCCAACGCGGCGATGCCCTCGACGAAGGCATCCACGCGCGCCCCGACCGTGCCCAGGTCGTGGGTCTGGGTAATGGTGCGCGGTGCCTTGGCCGAAAACCGGAAGCCGGCCGGGGTCTGCTCACGCCACTGGGCGTACACCGCCGGCTTCTGTGCGCGGTAGAAGGTGCTGTTGATTTCGATGCATCCGAGTGCGCGGCTGGCATGCGCCAGTTCATCGCGCTGGGGCAGCCCGGGCGGATAGAACATGCCGCCGCGCCAGGCCGGAAACACCCAGCCGCCGATGCCGGTACGGATACGACCGGGCGGTGCGCTCATGCGCCGCCTGCGCGGGCCTGCCAGGGATCGTAACTGCCGAACCACCACAGATAGCCTTCGGGATCGCGGCAGGCGTAGCCACGACCACCGTAGTCCTGGTCGGCGATCGCGATCACCACCTCGGCCCCGGCGGCAACCGCGCGCGCATGGTGCGCATCGGGGTCGGCCACGATCACGCAGGCGCTCTGGGTCTGGCGGCCGCCGACCTCGTCCGGCTGCACGCTGTGGCGTCCCCATGCGCTGCCGTTGTCCACCGAGCCCAGCATGATCATGCCGTGGCCGTAGACCAGCTGCGCGTGGTGGACGGTGTCGCCATCGGCATACACCGCCTGCGGTTCGAAGCCGAACGCGCGCTGCAGCCAGGCGATCGCCGCCCGGGCGTCGCGGTAGCGCAGGCACGGAATGATGGTGGAGACGGTGTTGGCTGGCGCGGTCATGCAGGCTCTCCGGGGCGGGCCGCCTTCTGGCACAGGCGAGCGTGAAGGGGGCCGCGTTACCATCGTGCGAAACCGGCGACGGGCATCCTGTGGATCTCAACGCCCCCGCGACATGCAACTGGAGACACTGATTGAACACATCCTGGATCGGAGGCGTCGTGCTGCTGGCGTGCGCACCCCTGGCATCGGCGGCCGTGCCGGCCGAACTGCAGCGGCTGGACGCCACGGTCGAGCGCGTCCGCAGTGAATTCGATGTACCCGGCATCGCGGTGGCGGTGGTGAAGGACGGCAAGGTCGTCCTCGAACGTGGTTACGGTGTGCGCGAGCTGGGCAAGCCCGCGCCGGTGCAGGCCGACACGCTGTTCGCGATCGCATCCAACACCAAGGCCTTCACCGCTACCTCGCTGAACCTGCTCGCCGAGCAGGGCAGACTGAAGATGGACGACCGGGTGATCGACCACCTGCCCGGTTTCCGCATGTCCGATCCATACGTGACCGGCGAGATGCGCATCCGCGACCTGCTCTCGCACCGCAGCGGGCTGAGCCTCGGCGCCGGCGACCTGCTGTTCTGGCCGACCACTACCTACACCAACCAGGAGGTGGTGCAGCGCCTGGCCAAGGTGCCGCTGAAGGCCGGATTCCGCGACCGCTACGCGTACGACAACATTCTCTACGCTGTGGCCCAGCAGGTGATCGAGCAGGTGTCCGGGCAGTCCTACGCGGACTTCCTGCAGCAGCACATTTTCACGCCGGTCGGCATGACCGGCACGCGCTACAACGCCGACCACCTGCAGCCGGGCGACAACGCGGCCGTGGGACACGCCAAATACGACTTCACCGCGCTGCGCACAGTTGCGCCGCTGACCTGGTCCAACAACGCCGGTGCCGGCGGCATCTACTCCAGCGTGCACGACATGGCGCGCTGGATGAATGTGCAGTTGGCCCACGGCACCCTGGAGAACGGCACCGCGCTGTTCAGCGCCAAGACCCAGAACGCGATGTGGCAGATGATCACCCCGCAGGTGGTGCCCGAGCCGAGCGTGCCGGAGCTGGCCGCGGCACGCCCGAACTTCGCCGGATACGGCGAAGGCTGGAGCCTGAGCGACTATCGGGGCCAGAAACTGGTGTGGCACACCGGCGGCTGGCCGGGCATGGTCTCGCGCGTGACCCTGGTGCCCGAACAGAACCTGGGCATCGTCGTGCTGACCAACCAGGAAGTCGGTGCGGCCTTCAACGCGATCACGATGGATGTGCTGGACGCCTACCTCGCGGCACCGACGACCGACTGGGTCGGCGCGTACGCGGCCGCGGTGGCCAAGGCGCAGGACAAGGCCGACGAGGGGTGGGCCCGGCACCAGGCCGCGCGCGATGCGAAGTCCCGCCCGTCACTGCCGCTGGCCGGCTACGCCGGTGGCTACCGCGATCCGTGGTACGGCGATGTGTTCGTGGAGCAGAAGGCCGGTACGCTGCGCCTGCGCTTCGGCAGGACCGCGCAGCTGGTTGGCACGATGGAGCCGTGGCAGCACGACACCTTCCTGGTGCGCTGGGACGACCGTTCACTGAATGCCGATGCATTCATCACTTTCAGCCTGGACCCGGACGGCAAGGTCTGCGAGGCGCGCATGCAGGCGGTGTCGTCGCTGACCGATTTCAGTTTCGATTTCCAGGACCTGCTGCTGACGCCGATCGCCAACGACGCGAAGGGCTGAACCGCGCGTCCCGCGTGTGGCGCGGGTGAAAACAAAACGCAGGCCGCGGTGGGATAATCGCGGCCTGCTTCTTTTTGTGGGAAATGGAATGTTCCGCTGGTTCGAGTCGCTGATTCCGGTGTTCCCGCCGATCGATGGCCGCATGCCACCGCGCAAGGTGCTGCCGTTCTACGTCCACTACCTGCGGCCGGTATGGCCGGTACTGCTGGCCACGCTGATCGCCGGGCTGCTGCTGGCGCTGGTGGAAGTGGCCATGTTCGACTTCCTCGGCCGCATCGTGGACATGGTGGGCGAGCAGCCCGATCCCGGCTTCTTTGCCGCGCACGCCGACACGCTGCTGTGGATGGCCGGCATCACCCTGATCGCCCGCCCGATCCTGGTCGGCCTGCACAACCTGCTGGTCAACCAGGCGATCGTGCCGGGGCTGAGCAACCGCTCGCGCTGGCTGATGCACAACTACGTGGTGCGGCAGAGCCTGAGTTTCTTCCAGAACGATTTCGCCGGCAGCATGGCCAACCGGGTGATGCAGACCGGCACGTCGCTGCGCGAATCGGCGGTGCAGATGGTCGACTCGCTCTGGTACATCGTGGTCTACACCGGTACCGCGCTGTATCTGTTCGCGCAGGCCGACTGGCGGCTGATGATTCCGCTGGTGCTGTGGCTGGCCGCCTATGTGGCGATCATGTGGTACTTCGTGCCGCGCGCGAAGGAGCGCGCGTGGATCGCCTCTGAAGCGCGTTCCAAGGCGATGGGCCGTATCGTCGACGGCTACACCAACATCCCCACGCTCAAGCTGTTCGCCCACGGCGGCCGCGAGCAGGCATACGTGGCCGAGGCGATCGATGAGCTGGCGGTCAAGCACCGTCGCCAGACCCGGATCACCACGTCGATGGACCTGACCATCGCCATCGTCAACGGCTTCCTTATCGCCGGGACCTGCGGGCTGGCGTTGTGGCTCTGGAACGGCGGGCACATCACCGTGGGCGCGATCACGCTGGCGACAGGGCTGGTGATCCGCATCCACAACATGTCCGGCTGGATCATGTGGACCATCAACGGCATCTTCGAGGATATAGGGACGGTGCAGGATGGCATCACCACCATCGCCCAGCCGCTGACCGTGCAGGATCGTCCCGACGCGGTGCCGCTGGAGGTACGCGAAGGCGGGGTGCATTTCGACGACATCCATTTCCATTACGGCAAGACCGGCGGCGTGATCGCCGGTCTCGACCTGGTGGTGGCACCGGGCGAGAGGATCGGTCTGGTAGGCCCGTCCGGCGCGGGCAAGTCGACGCTGGTCAATGTGCTGCTGCGGCTGTACGACCTGGAAAGCGGACACATCCGGATCGATGGCCAGGACATCGCGGGGGTGACCCAGGAGAGCCTGCGCCGGCAGATCGGCGTGGTGACCCAGGACACGTCGCTGCTGCACCGTTCGATCCGCGACAACCTGCTGTACGGACGACCGGACGCGACCGAGGCGCAGCTGCGCGCGGCGGTGTCCAAGGCGCGCGCCGCCAGCTTCATCGAGACGCTGCGCGACGGCGAGGGCCGCACCGGCTACGACGCCCACGTGGGCGAGCGCGGGGTCAAACTGTCCGGCGGCCAGCGCCAGCGCATCGCGATCGCGCGGGTGCTGCTCAAGGACGCGCCGATCCTGGTGCTGGACGAGGCGACCTCCGCGCTGGATTCGGAAGTGGAGGCGGCCATCCAGGACAACCTGGACGAGCTGATGGCGGGCAAGACGGTGATCGCGATCGCCCACCGGCTGTCCACCATCGCGCGCATGGACCGGCTGGTGGTGATGGACCAGGGCCGGATCGTGGAGACCGGCACGCACGCCGAACTGGTCGCCGCCGGTGGCCTGTACGCACGGCTGTGGGCCCGCCAGACCGGCGGGTTCGTCGCGGCGGACGCGTGATCCTGATCCTGGTGAAGAAGAGGCATGAAGCCAGTGCTGGCTGCCCTGGTTCCCGGCGGGTGGCCGGCGGAGATGGGCATGCGGGACACGCCGTGAATACGTCCATGTAGGCTCGTAGAAAACATCCATGTTTTCTACGGTCCCGCATACCCATCTCCGCCAGCCACTGACAGTGGCCCGGTGCGTCATCGACAGGCGAACAGCATCGGCACTCGTTGCAGGCCGCGCACACGTGAACCTATCGGAGGAGGGCCGTCAGTCCTGTCCGGGACCGTAGAAAACAGGGATGTTTTCTACGAGCCCCCAGGGATGGGTTCACGGCGTGTCCCGGATAGGGCTGACGGCCCTCCTCACACAGGACAAGCGAGGCGCTGCTCTGTGCTTCACAGAAGAAAACCGCAAACACAAACGGCCCGGTTCGCACCGGGCCGTTTGCCTTGCAGGCCGCACACATGAACCTATCGGAGGAGGGCCGTCAGCCCTGTCCGGGACCGTAGAAAACAGGGATGTTTTCTACGAGCCCCCAAGGATGGGTTCACGGCGTGTCCCGGACAGGGCTGACGGTCCTCCTCACGCAGGAACAAGCGAGGCGCTGCTCTGCTTCACAGAAGAACAACCGCAAACACAAACGGCCCGGTTCGCACCGGGCCGTTTGCCTTGCGTGCCGAACAGCGTCGGCAGTCGTTGCAGTCATTGCAGGCCGCACACGTGAACCTATCGGAGGAGGGTCGTCAGCCCTGTCCGGGACCGTAGAAAACATGGATGTTTTCTACGAGCCCCCAGGGATGGGTTCACGGCGTGTCCCGGACAGGGCTGACGGCCCTCCTCACACGGGAACAGAGAAGACGCTGCTCTGCTTCACAGAAGAAAACCGCAAACACAAACGGCCCGGTTCGCACCGGGCCGTTTGGCTTGCGTGCCGACCAGCGGCCGGCACCCACAGATCACGCTGTCGACCGGTTACTCGATCGGCTGGTCCAGCATCAGCTGGCGCGCGAAGCGCACCGGCGGGGCGCCGTAGGACAGCATCTGGTCGTGGTAGGCCTTCAGGTTGAACTTGTCGCCCTGCTTCTCCTGCACCGCCTTGCGCGTGTCGAAGTGCTCCTGCGCGCCGACGAAGTAGGTCGGCAGCTGCGCCGAGGTCAACTGCGCGCGCACCCACTTGCCCGAGGCTTCGCTTTCCTGCTGGAACGCGTCGTGGGTCATCAACTGCATCGCCTGCTCACGCGACCAGTTGTCCACGTGCACACCCTGGTCGAGGATCGCGTTCGAGATCGTGCGCAGGTAGAACTTCAGCTGCACCAGATGGAACAGCGGGTCGTTGTCCAGGTAGCCCTGCTCCTGCATCATCCGCTCGGTGTAGACCGCCCAGCCTTCGGCGAACAGGCCCGAACGCAGCACCGCGCGCAGGGTCGAGGGGAACTTGCCCGAGTGCCAGCCTTCCAGGTAATGGCCCGGCGTGCCTTCGTGAATGCTCAGCAGGTGGATCATGCGGCTGTTGTATTCGCGCAGGAACGAGTCCACCTGCGCGTCGCTCCAGTCGTCCGGAATCGGCGAGACCGCGTAGAACGTCTTCAGGTTCTTGTCCAGCGGACCCGGCGAATCGCAGTACGCCACCGCCACGCCGCGCTGGAACTCCGGCATCAGGATGATGTCCACCGGCGAGTCGGGCAGCGTCATCAGGTCGTGTTTGCGCACGAACTCGGTGGACTGCGCCAGCGCGGCCTTGGCGTCGTCCACCACTTTGTCGCGCGCCGGCTTGTCGGCGTAGGCCAGTTCCAGCGCCGCCTCGATCGCCGCCTGCTGCTGCGCGTCGGTCGGGTTGGCCGGCAGCGCCGGCGCGCCGGCCGTATCCTTGAGCACGGTCTGCGCGATGCCGTACATGTCCTGGCGCACGCGCTTGAGCTCGGCCCGCGCGCGCTCACCGATCTCTGCGCGCGACAGCGACGAATTCAGCGCGAACTTCAGCTTCTGGTCGTACAGATCCGCGCCGATGCGGAAGTCGCCCTTGGCGTTGGGCACCAGGGTCTTGTCCAGCCAGGTCTGCTGCTCGTCCACCGCCTTCTTCAGGCCTTCGATGGCAGCCTGCAGGCGCTTCTGGTCCTCGGCCGGCAGCTCGCCCATATGCGGCACGATGAACGAATCGACGATGCTGAGGATGCCGCGGTTCTGCTTGGCGACCGTCTCGGCATGGATCTTCGGCACGCGTGCCGGGTCCAGGTTCTCACGCGCCTGGGCGAAGATCGCCGGCAGCTTTTCCATACGCGCGGTGGCGGACTTCAGCCGCTCCGGCAATGGCGCGAACTCGCGCGCCATCAGGCTGTAGATGGCACTGCCGGCCAGGCCGTTGTAGACCTGCGGGTCCCACCTGGACGACTGCAGCACCTCGGCGTTCCAGATATCCGACTGCAGCTGATTGCGCAGGATCGCCGCATCCACCTGGTTCTCGCGCGACAGCTTGCTCACGTCGATGCGGTCCAGGTCGGCGACCAGGCCCTTGTACGCGGTCAGCATCTTCTGCTGGCCAGCCGCGCTCAGATCGTCGATCTCGCTGTCGTAGCGATGGTCGCCGATCTGGGTGGCGCTGATCGGCGACAGCTGCATCCACGTATCGAGCGCGCGCTTGGACAGGTCGGCGAAGGCGGTGTCGACGGCGGCGTCACTGGCGCTGGCCGCGGCAGCCGGGGCGTCGTTGGCGGCCGGCGGAGCGTCGGCCTGCTGGCAGCCGCCGAGGGCGGCGACCAGGGCGAGGGCAAGGAGATGCTGGCGCATCGTGGATCCTGTACTGGGGACAATCCCCGAGGATAGGCCCGCCGGCGGTCTTTGTCCCCGTGCCATTGGATTACCATGATGCTTTCCGGCACCACCACACCTGCGGCACCGCCCCGTTCAGCGAGGGCATCGACCCGTGCAGCGGCCCGGCGATGGTGAAGGTGAATGCATGTTGCCTGCCCGGGGTCGACCTGGGCGGGCTCACGATCACGCGATTCGATGGAGCAAGCCAGTAATGAAACGGATGACGTGGCACCTTGCCGGTGCCCTTGCAGGGATGCTGCTGCTCACCGCGAGCGGCTGCAGCAAGACCGAGATGGCCGCCGACAGCGGTGGTGGCGCCGGCGCGGTGGCATCGCCCGAAGGCGCTGCACTGGCCTACGAGCATGATCTGGACATCCGCCTGGATGCCGCGCAGATCGGCCCGCGCGTCAAGCAGATCGCCGACGCCTGCCAGTCCGCCCGCTTCGGGGACTGCGCGGTGCTGCAGGTGGGCCAGCAGGGTGGCGAGTATCCAACCGGCTCGATCCGCGTGCGCATCGCGCCCAAGGGCGTGGAACCGATCATCGGCCTGGCCGGGCAGGGCGGCGAGGTGTCCTCGCGCAACACCCATGCGGAGGATCTGGCGCAGCAGGTGGCCGATACAGCGCTGACCAAGGCCAGGCTGGAGAAGGAGCATGCGCGCCTGCTGGCCTATCAGGACAGCAGGACCATCACCACGGCCGATCTGCTGGTGGTGAGCCAGCGGCTGGCGGAGATCGAAGCGGGCGTCGAGCAGGCCAACAAGGATGCCGCGCAGCAGCGCCGACGGATCGACACGCAGCTGGTCACCCTGCAGTTCCATACCCCGTCAGGGCAGCGCAGCCGCAGCGAAATCGGCGAAGCGCTGCGCGAGTCCGGTGCGATTCTCACCGCCAGCGTCGCGTTCGTCATCCGCGCCGTGGCGGCGCTGCTGCCGGTGGCGGTGGTGCTGTCGGTATTCGTGTGGATCGGCCTGAAGCTGTGGCGTCGTCGTCAGCGCCGCCTGCAGGCGACGCACTGAGCAGAGCGCGGCGGAGCCGGTGTGAGCCGGCTCCGCGCGCAGATCAGCCTTCGTCGCGCTCGTACTCGACGAACACGTCCAGTTCCAGCGCCAGCTCCTGCACCGCATCGCGCACGCGCTGGGCCGTGTAGTCATTGCCGACTTCCACTTCCAGTTCGTGGATACCCGGCCCGATGTCGTCGGACAGACCCGCCGAGCTGGAATCGTCGTCATCCATGTGCGGCATCAGATCGTCGGTTTCTTCCACATGTTCGATGCCCTCGATGCTCTGCAGCAGGTCGGTGATGGCACGCGCATCGTCTTCGCTGCCGGTGATTCGAAGTCGCAACAGGGCCATGAGTTCGCCTTGGGGGAAAGGGACTTCAGCCTAGCGGCGCGATGGACAAGAAGGGGTGACGACCGGGCGCGCTAGCCCGCGTCGGCAGGCAGGCCCAGCAGTTCGTCCGGCAGCGCCGGCACCGGTGTGCGTTCGTCCAGCGCCTCGCGCCGCAGCCAGTCCATGAACGCCAGCGCGGTCGGGCTGAGCGGGCGGTGTTCGGCATGGACCACGTAGTAGGCGTAGCGCGCCTTCAGCGCCGGGCCGGGCAGCCGCACCAGTTCATAGCGCTGCAGGTACGGCTGGGCGATGTGCTTGCGCGCCAGCACCGCGCCGATGCCGTAGACCGCCGCGCGCATCGCATCGGTGCTGTCGCTGAAGGTGTGCAGCGATGGCAGGTCCAGACCGCGCACCCCGGCCGCACGGAACCAGTCACGCCAGCCCTGCGGCGACATGTCGCTGATCAGCGGCAGGCTGGCGATCTGGGCCGGCTCGCGCAGTGCCGCGACTCCGGCCAGCGCCGGCGACGCGACCGGGCACAGTTCGTCGTCCATCAGGTGGTGCGCGCGCAGGCCTGGCCACTGGCCCAGCCCGTAGCGGATGCCCAGCTCCGGTCCGTTCTCGTCGAACCGCACCAGTTCGGTGCTGGTCTGCAGTTCGATGCGCATGCGCGGGTGCTGGCGGGTGAAACGCGGCAGCCGTGGCACCAGCCAGCAGTAGGACAGCGAGCGGATGGTGGTGATGCGCAGCGGCACGGTGTCCGCCTGCGGGTGCAGGTTGCCGGCTACCGCATTGAGGTCACTCAGCGCTGCGGCCGCCGCATCGGCCAGTTGCCGACCTTCCACGGTGAGCCGCACGCCGCGTGCGTGGCGCTGGAACAGCACCGTGCCGAGCAGGTCTTCCAGTTTGCGCACGTGATGACTCACCGCACTGGCGGTGAGATGCAGCTCCTGGGCGGCGTGGGCGAAATTCTGGTGGCGCGCGGCGACCGCGAACACTCCCAGTGCGGGCAGCAGGGCAGGCCGGAGAATCATGGTCGAGACCCAAATCAGATTTGTGGCTTGCCCGGATACTACGCGCTTGTCGGCCTGTACCGGTAGGCGGATGCTGTGCGCCTGTCCCCCGGAGTCGATCCCATGCTGCCGTCCGCCATCCTTGTCCAGCCACGTATCTGCCTGTGGTCGGGGAGCCGGCCATGAGCGGCGCACCGCTGGCCAGCGGCGTGATCGAGCGCGACTGGCGAACCCCGCTCGAACTGACCGTGCTGGGCGCGATCTGGGGCTGTTCGTTCCTGTTCATGCGTGTGGCGGTGCCGTCGTTCGGGCCCTACGCCCTGGTGGAGGTGCGGCTGCTGCTGGGTGCGCTCGTGCTGCTGCCGTTCCTCTGGCAGGCACGCGCGCGGTTTCCGGCGCGGCGCTGGCTGTGGCTGGCCCCGATCGGCCTGATCAATTCGGCGATCCCGTTCGTGCTGTTCGCCTGGGCCGCACAACGGGCGCCGGCCGCGATCGGTGCGATCTGCAATGCAATGACGGTGCTGTTCGCCGCGCTGATCGCCTTCCTGTTCTTCGGCGAGAAGATCGGCATGCGCCGCGCGATCGCCCTGCTGGTCGGCTTCGCCGGTGTGGTGGTGCTGGCGACCGCCAAGGTGTCCGGCCTGAGCATCGGCGCGGCAGTGGTCGCTGGCGCCTTGGCCGCGCTGCTGTACGGGCTGGGCGTCAACCTGGTCAAGCGCCACATGACCGGCCTGCCGCCGGCGGCCTCGGCCGGTGCCACGCTGGGCTGCGCGGCGATCCTGCTGCTGCCGATGGCAATCACCCATTGGCCCTCCGCCCCGATTCCGGTGCTGGCCTGGGCCTGCGCGATCGCCCTCGGCGTGGTCTGCACCGGCCTGGCGTTCCTGATGTTCTATCGCCTCATCGCACGCATCGGTCCGGCGCGTGCGTCCACAGTGACCTACCTTGTACCGATGTTCGGGGCGCTGTTTGCGTGGCTGTTCCTGGGCGAGCCGGTGACCTGGGCGATGGTGGTCGCCGGCGCGTTGATCCTCGGCAGCGTGGCAGCCTCGCAGAAGCGATAGGCGACGCCGCCGTTACCGCACCGGCACCGGAATGTTGCACAGGTCGATGTGGCCGGCCGGCCGCTTGTAGAAGTCGTCCACCCGGTTGCGGCGCGCCTCGACCGTATCGGCGAACGTCTTCGAATCGGTGCGCAGCACCTGCAGCGCCGGCCGTTCCGCCGCCGGCACATCGCTGGCGCGCTGGATCGAGCGGATCGGTGTGCGCTGCGCGGCATCGGCGTAGAACCCCATCGGCGCCGGCCCGCGCGGCAGGGCGCTGAGCAGTTCCATGCCCTGCAGTACGCGGCCCACCAGCGTGATGTTGCGGTCCAGTTGACGCGGCGACTGCCCGGTCACCACGTACAGTTCCGCCCCGATGCTGCTGTCTTCCTCGTTGCTGCGGCCGGCGCCGAGCGCCCCGTAGCAGTGCGCCAGCCAGGTCTTGCCGTCCTGCGCGTCCTGACCCACCGCGAAGCCATCGACGAAACCGGTGCGGTCGGCCCAGCCGTCACGATCGGGCAGCACGGTCACCTTCAGGCCCTTGCTGTCGCGCTGGAACTCGGCCGGCAGCCTGCGCTTGGCCGACCCCAGCGGTTTCGCTTTGGCCGCCTCGTCGGCATCGGCATCGCCGAACTGCACCACGAAATTGTCCTGTGCCCGGTAGATGCTCTCGCCGTCCCAGAAGTGCTCACGGGCGAGGGTCTGGATATTGGCCACATGCGCCGGCGCGAACGCCGGTGCCAGTTCGATGATGACCCGGCCGCCGTCCAGGTTCATGTACAGCAGGTTGGCCGGGTCCGGGGTGCGCCAGTCGCTGTCCGGCGAGGCCGCCAGGATCTGCTGCGGGCTGCGGTAGGGCGAGGCCGCCGACGCAATGAAAGGCAGCGCGCAGGCCAGGGCGAAGGCGAGCAGGGCAGGACGACGTGGCGACATGGCGGACCCGTTCAGAAAGTGTCGGCCGATTGTGCGCGAAGCGCGCCCATCGCCGCCAGCGGCGCCCCTGACGCCAGGCACGGTGACTAACGGCACGTTCGCTATAGCTCACTTCGCACTAGTGTTGACTCCACGCTAGTTGGAGACAGCCATGAGCGATCTCGATGCCCCGCTGAAGAAGTTCCAGAAAGAGCTCAGTGCCGGCACGGTGTCGCTGGCGTTGCTGGCGGTGCTGGCCAAGGCCGGCGAGCCGCTCTACGGCTACCTCATCGCCAAGGAGCTGGAACGGGTGGGCGAGGGGGTACTGAGCGGCAAGCAGAGCGCGCTGTATCCCGTCCTGCGCAACCTGGAAGGGGCCGGGTTGCTGGAAAGCCATGTCGAACCGTCGATGGCCGGTCCGCCGCGACGCTACTACCGCATCAATGAACGTGGCCACCAGGTACTGGAGCAGTGGATCCAGGCCTGGCGCGCCACCCGCGATTCCGTCGATTCCGTGTTGGAGGGGGTACTGCAATGAACGACCCGACCACGGCAGGCAGCAGCCTGCCCACCACCATCCCGCAGTACCTGGCGCAACTGCGTGGCGCGCTGCACGATGCCGATCCGGCGATGGTGCAGGACGCGCTGTACGACGCCGAGGAGTACCTGCGCTCGGAGCTGGCTGCCCAGCCGGGCCGCAGCGAGGCCGAGGTCATCGCCGACGTGGCCGGCAGCTACGGTGCGCCGGACGAAGTGGCCGAGATCTACCGCGAAACCGAGATCACCGTGAACCGCGCGCTGCGCACGCCCAGTGCCGGTGCGGGGCCGGTGCGGCGGGCCCCGGTGGTTGCGGTGGGGGTCGCCGCCGGTGTGGCGGGTGATACGGCCGCGACGGCCGCGGCGGCCGTGCCGCCGCCGCACGCACCGGCCAAGCCGCGCTCGCTGCTGGCGCGCTTCTTCGGCGTGGCGCTGGACGCGCGTACTTACGGCGCCCTGTTCTACATGCTGCTGTCGCTGGCGACCGGCATCTTCTTCTTTACGTGGGTGATCACCGGGTTGTCACTGTCGCTGGGCTTGCTGATCCTGATCATCGGCATTCCGCTCACGGTGCTGTTCTTCGGCTCGGTGCGCGGGTTGTCGCTGCTGGAAGGCCGGCTGGTGGAAGCCCTGCTCGGCGAGCGCATGCCACGGCGGCCGACCTATTCCGACCGCAGCCGCAGTTGGCTGCAGCGGATCGGCGACATGTTCACCGACGGCCGCACCTGGCTGACCCTGCTGTACTTCGTCCTGATGCTGCCGCTGGGCATCCTCTACTTCACCATCGCCATCACCCTGCTGTCGGTGTCGTTGGGCTTCATCTGGGCGCCGGTGGCGGCGCTGTTCACCGGTGCGCTGCCGGGCATCTACATTGATGGCGACCAGATGCTGTCGATCTGGGCCACGCCGCTGCTGGCCGTGGTCGGCATCCTGCTGCTGTTCCTGACCATGCACCTGGCGCGCGGTATCGGCCATCTGCACGGCCAGCTCGCCAAGCACCTGCTGGTCCGCCTGTAACCGCGGCGCCGGCCGCTGGCCGGCGCCAGACGGCGACAGAACGGAGCCGGCCCGCCGCCGGCTCCGTCCGCGTCACCCCGCCTTCTTGCGGATCGGAGTGACGTTGCTGGCGGCCTTGGCCGTCTTCTTCGGCTTGGCGCCGGCGGCCTGCGCGTTGGCAGCGGCGAAGAAATCGCGCACTTTCGGGTACACCGTCTCGCGCCAGCGGCGGCCGCTGAAGATGCCGTAATGGCCTGCGCCTTCGACGATGAAGTGTTCGCGGCGCCCGGCCGGGATGCCGGTGCACAGCGCCTGCGCCGCTTCGGTCTGGCCGAGGCCGGCGATATCGTCCAGCTCGCCCTCGATGCTCAGCAGCGCGGTACCGGTGATCGCGGCGGGGTCCACGCGCTCACCCTGCACGTACCACTCGCCGCGCGGCAGCAGGAACTCCTGGAACACCACGCGGATCGTATCGAGGTAGTACTTGGCCGGCATGTCCAGCACGGCGTTGTACTCGTCGTAGAAGCGGCGGTGCGCGTCGGCATCCTCCATGTCGCCCTTGACCAGGTCGGCATAGAAATCCCAGTGTGAACTGAAGTGCCGGCTCGGGTTCATCGACAGGAACCCGGCATGCTGCAGGAAGCCCGGATACACACGGCGGCCGGCACCGGGGTAGGTGGCCGGTACGGTGTGGATGACGTTGTTCTCGAACCACGACAGCGGGTTCTGCGTGGCCAGGTTGTTCACCGCGGTGGGGCTGCAGCGTGCATCGATCGGGCCGCCCATCATCACCAGCGAACGCGGGGTGGGTTCGCCACGGCTGGCCATCAGGGAGACCGCCGCCAGCACCGGTACGGTCGGCTGGCACACGCTCACCACGTGCAGCGTGTCACCGCCCAGATGGCGGATGAACTCCTGCACGTAGGCGATGTAGTCCTCCAGCCCGAACTCGCCTTCGCTGCCGGGCACCATGCGCGCGTCCACCCAGTCGGTGACATACACGCGGTGGTCGCGCAGCAGCGTGCGCACGGTGTCGCGCAGCAGCGTGGCGTGGTGGCCGGACAGCGGCGCCACCACCAGCACGAACGGCTGGTTGAGCATGGTGTTGAGCTGGTCCGCTTCGTTGCTGTGGCGCTTGAAGCGCAGCAGCTTGCAGAACGGCTTGCTGATTTCTTCGTGGACCACGATCGGCACGCGCTCGCCATCGACGTCGATTTCGTTGATGCCCCATTCGGGCTTCTCGTAATCCTTGCCGATGCGATGGAACAGCTCGTTCACCGCCGCCAGACGATCGGCGCCCGGCATCTGCGACCACCAGTGTCCCTGATTGGCGAAGAACTTCGCGTTGGCCTGGGCCTGGTGCACCCAGGGGGCGAGCATGTTGCGGGTCAATTCATGCAGCTGATAAAGCATGACGTCCGAATATGTATGGTCTTATGTTGCCGCGCAGCATAGCGCACCCGTCGGACGGGTGCGTTAATGCGGGGGAGCGTCTCATTTGATGCTGCGATCAGGGCGCTGCGCGTTCCAGCGCCGCCGCGTGGCCGGCCAGTGCCGGTGAGAGCCAGCAGTGCGACCCGAGCGCGGTGAAGCCGACCGTCCTGAGCTGGCTTCGGTACCAGCGCGCCGGGCGTGGCTGGAAGCCCTCGTGGTCGCCCTCGAACGCATCATCGGCGCTGAACGCCTCCAGGAACGCGATGCCGCCGGTCAGCTCGGCAAACCCGGCCAGCGCGGGGCGCAGTTCGCGGCTGGGCACGTAATGCATCACGTCCGAGCACACCAGCAGGTCCACCGGCGCACACGGGCGCAGCCAGGCGAAGTCACCCACCCGGGCCAGGTGCAGATTGCGGCTGCGCCCGTAGCGGTGCACGGCGTATTCGCTGCTGTCGAAGCCGAGGTACTGCACGCGCGGACGCAGCTTGAGCAGCGGCGCGCGCCAGGCGCCCTCGCCGCAGCCGATGTCCAGCACGCTGCGGATCGGGCGTTCCAGGTAGTACTCGGCGCTGGCCACGGCCAGGGCCACTTTGCGCGCCAGGCGCGCGGGGCCGCCGGTCTGGTCGGGTTGGTACCAGCGCTGGAAATAGGCCTGGTCGTAGATCTTGTGCATGAAAGAGGCGGGCAACAGAAGAAACGGACGCCATCGTACTGCGTCAAACCGTCGCGCATGCGCGGCCGGGGTGAATCGGTGAAAATGGGTCACTTTCTGCGCCAGCCGATGGAGCGAGCACATGTATCTCTGGGTCAAGACCTTCCATCTGCTGTTCGTGGTGGCGTGGATGGCGGCGGTGTTCTACCTGCCGCGCATCCTGGTCAACATCAGTGAGACCGCCGGCCAGCTGCCGGTGACCGAGCGCCTGCAGTTGATGGGCCTGCGCCTGTACCGGTTCGGCCACATGATGTTCGGCCTCGCGCTGCTGCTGGGCCTGGTGCTCTGGCTGGGCTACAGGGTGATTCCGGATTTCCCGACGATGGCGCCGCCCGGCGCGTCCGGCTGGCTGCATGCCAAGCTGGGGCTGGTGGTGCTGCTGCTGGGCTACTACACGTGGACCGGGCGACTGCTGAAGGCATCGGTGAAGGGCAGGGAGTTGCCGTCCTCGCGCGCGCTGCGCTGGTTCAACGAGCTGCCGCTGGTGCTGTTCATCGCGGTGGTGTGGCTGGTGCTGGCCAAGCCGTTCTGAACCGGCCAGCGCATCGGCCCGCGTGCCGGTGCGCTGCATGAAAAAAGCCGGACGCCTGCGCGCCCGGCTTTTTTTGCGTTCCTTGCCGCCGATCAGGCCGCTTCGTACGCGCCGTAACTGCGCAGGCGCTCGTAGCGCTTCTGCAGCAGGTCGCCGGTGGAGAGCCTCTCCAGCTGGTCCAGCTCGTTGAGCAGCACGGCCTTCAGGCGCCTGGCCATCTGGGTCGGGTTGCGGTGGGCGCCGCCGGTGGGCTCGCGCACCACCTTGTCGACCAGGCCCAGGCCCTTCAGGCGCGAGGCGGTCAGGCCGAGCTGTTCGGCGGCGTCCTTGGCCTTGCCGGCGTCCTTCCACAGGATCGAGGCACACCCTTCCGGGCTGATCGTGGAGTACACGCTGTACTCCAGCATCACGGTGCGGTCACCGACACCCAGCGCCAGCGCGCCACCGGAGCCGCCTTCACCGATCACGGTGCAGATCACCGGGACCTTCAGTTCAGCCATTTCCATCAGGTTGCGGGCGATCGCCTCGGACTGGCCGCGCGATTCGGCATCGATGCCCGGCCAGGCGCCGGCGGTATCGATCAGAGTCAGTACCGGCAGGCCGAAACGCTCGGCCATCTTCATCAGGCGCAGGGCCTTGCGGTAGCCCTCCGGCTTGGGCATGCCGAAGTTGCGCTTGATCTTTTCCTTGGTGTCGCGGCCTTTCTGGTGCCCGATCAGCATCACCGAACGCCCACCGATGCGGGCCAGGCCGCCGATGATGGCCTTGTCGTCGGCGAAGGCGCGGTCGCCGGCCAGCTCCTGGAACTCATCGCAGATGATGCGGATGTAGTCGGCGGTGTAGGGGCGCGAGGGGTGACGGGCCAGCTGCAGGATCTGCCACGAGGTCAGATTGCGGAAGATCTGCGCGGTGCGCACCCGCAGCTTGTCCTGCAGGGCGTGCACTTCGGCCTCGACATTGACCGCAGGACCGGCGCTGGCGCTGCGCAGTTCCTGGATCTTCGCTTCCAGATCAGCGATGGGTTGCTCGAAGTCGAGGTAGTTCGGATTCATCGGAAGCCGTCGTGAAGAAAAGAGGGAAAGTGTAGCCGAATGCGCCGAAAAGCCCCGTACGCCGTCGTCTGGAAAGGCGACGGTAGCGCAGCTGGGCGGGGCGCGCCAGCCGCGGCCGGTCTCAGGGAACGACCAGCGCGGCGCTGCCCATCAGTCGGCTGCGGGTCTCCACGAAGGCGTTGTACGCCTCATGGGCCTCCACCGGCAGGGCGGACCCCAGCGAGGCGGTCGCGGCGGTGAAGGCCATCTGCGCCTGGTGGGCCTCCTGCTGCAGCTGCAGCTGGGCATCGGCGGTGGTGGCGTGCAGGTAGCGTGTGTACAGCTCGCGGAGCGGGCCGGCATGGGCCTCGAAGACCGGGTCCAGCGGCGGCAGGGCGGCCGGTGCGGCTTCCGGCGCGTAATGCGGCGCGACGTAGCCGGCGGGCTGCGCGCGCAGGTAGGCACCGGACGGGTCCACGTAGGCGATGAAGTCCGGGGCGGTGAAGATCTTGGTGTTGATGCGGCCACCGCTCTCGTCCACGTGGGCCACGGTCTGCACGTCCGGGAAGGGCTCGCGCACGTCGAAGGTCCAGGTCCTGTCGATGAACAGGTCGTGGGTCTTCTGGTAGGGACCCTCGAAGGGGACGCCGCCCAGCTCGATGCGGTGGTCGATGCGGCCGAAGTTGGCGAGCTTGCTTTCGCCGGTGACGTAGACCTCCTGCGCGATCACGTATTCGGCCAAGGTGGGGTTGATCAGTCCGCCCTTGCCGCGTGCGTACACGATGAAGCGCACATCGCCCAGCGGCGCGCTCTGCAGGTGATGCTCGCCGGGCGTGAGGTTGACCGGGCGGGAGGCGTGCGCGGCGATCGGCAGTTCGTTGCCGTCGATGCGCACGATCAGCGGGGTATCGCGCGGGTTGTCGATCACGAAGGTCTGGGCGGGACTGGAACAGCCGGCGATGGCAACGGCTGCACACAGCAGCACGGTGAAACGTTTGATCAAAACAAGGTACCTGTAGTGCGGATGGAGCGGATCAGTTCGCCCACGGCGGGCTGTAGCGCACCTTCAGGGTACGCACGGCGGGGTCGGCGCGGAGCGCGTCGACAAGGTGGCTGTCCACGCGCACGGCGATGTCGCCGGCCACATCGAGCATGCCGGCGATGGGCCCCTGGTCGGAGTCCAGCAGCAGGTCCAGGCGCAGCGGCGTGCGGCCCGGACGATGGCGGTCCAGCAGCGCATTGATGCGCGCCCACACCGGGCGGCCCTGGCGCAGGTCCAGGCGCAGCGACAGGCGTGTGGCGTAGTTGGCGCAGATGTCCTCGAAATCCCAGCACTGGCGGATGCGCAGGGCGTAGCCGCCGTTGAATTCGTCTTCGCGCAGGCCGCCCTTGACCACCAGGATGCGGTCCTTGGTCATCAGGTGGCCGAACTCGGCCAGGCCATCGGAAAACGCGCTGCACTCGACCCGGCCCTTGCCGTCCTCGAGCTGCATGAACACCTGGCTTTCGCCCTTGCGCCGGACGCCGACCACCAGGCCGGCGAGGATCACCGGGGTTTCCTGGCGCCAGGCGCGCTTCTCGCCGTCCTTGCTCGGGCGTGCGGGCGGAATGAGTTTCTCCAGCATGCCCAGGTCGGTGCCGACCAGTTCCTTGACGTCGTCGGCATGCGGATCGAACGGGTGGCCGCTGAGGTAGAAGCCCAGCGTTTCGCGTTCGCCTTCGAGCAGTTGGCCCAGCGCCCACTCCTTGGCCTCGGGCAGGACCAGCTGCTGTGCGGTGCTGACCGGATCGGGGGCACCGAACAGCGAGTTCTGGCCGGAGGCCTTTTCGCGCGACATCTGGTCGGTGGCCTTGAGCACCTCCGGCAACTGCAGCATGAGCGAGGCGCGGTTCTTGCCGAGTCCGTCGAGCGCGCCGCAGTTGATCATCGCTTCGAGGGTGCGCCGGTTGAGCTTGCCCGATTCGATGCGCATGCAGAAATCCAGCAGGGAGGCGTAACGCCCGCCGCGCCGGCGTTCTTCCACGATCGCTTCACAGGCACCCTGTCCGACGCCCTTGATCGCCCCCAGGCCGTACACGATGGTGTCGGCACTGGACGCTTCGAACATGTACGCCGATTCATTGACGCGCGGCGGCTGCACGGTCAGGCCGAGGTTGCGCACTTCGGCGAGGAAGCCGACCACCTTGTCGGTGTTGTCCATGTCCGAGGACAGCGTGGCGGCCATGAATTCGGCGGGGTAGTGCCGCTTCAGCCAGGCGGTCTGGTAGCTGACCAGTGCATAGGCGGCCGCATGCGACTTGTTGAAGCCGTAGCCGGCGAACTTCTCCATCAGGTCGAAGATCGCGTCGGCCTTGGCTTCGCCGACGCCATCCTTGGCCGCGCCTTCGCGGAAGATCTCGCGGTGCTTGGCCATTTCGGCC